>SMWK01000121.1 GCA_004356895.1 Gammaproteobacteria bacterium | reverse complement strand
TTGATTACGCCCGAAAAACGTGTCGCCGCGGCGGCGCTTGTGACCGAAGGGGTATCTATTTCGTTGTCCCATCCGCTGTTGACTGAACCGGCCGCGGATAACCCCAGCCCATTCGAACACAAAATGGTGGCGATCCCGAGCGAGACCAATGCGTGGGCGGTAGATTCGATCAGTGTTGTTTTCCATGGATTTGGTCATTCCCATATGGATGCACTTTGTCATCTTTCGCATAAGGGTCAGTATTACAACGGTCGCTCGATCTCCACCGTGACGGATGCAGGATGTGCAAAGGGTGCGATTGCGATTGCAGGAAACGGTATTTTTACCCGTGCAGTTCTGATGGACATCCCGCGTTTGAAAAACAGGAAATGGTTAGAGCCTGGTACGCCCGTTTATGTGGAGGATCTGGAAGCATGGGAGAAGGAGGCGGGTGTCAAGGTTGGTCCGGGGGATGCGGTTCTGCTGAGAACCGGGCGCTGGGCTCGACGCGCTGAATTAGGCCCTTGGGAAGCATCGCAGGGTTTTGCCGGGTTCCATGTGTCTACCGTTCGCTGGTTAAAAGAGCGCGACGTGGCAATTGTCGGCACAGATGGTGGGCTTGACGTGTACCCTTCCGGTGTGGCGGGGGTGGACGCCCCCGTTCACCTGCTTGTTCTTGTTGCTCTGGGTATGCCTATTCTGGATACGATGGATTTTGCAGCGGTAGCTCACGCCGCGGCACTTCGCAAGCGTTGGGAATTTCTGCTGACAGCTGCGCCGCTGCGCATTCCCACCGGCACGGGATCACCGTTGAACCCGATCGCAACCTTCTAAAGAGAGAAAATGCTCTCCTTAGACCCGTTTCAACGGGATCTCTTGTGCCAACTGGGTAGCCAGTTGTCGTCTTCGAGGCCTTGGGCTTCCAGCTTGCGTGCGCCTTTCAGCATCAACGGCATTGCATAGTTACCTTCATGGCACGCGTACTCGTAGACGAGATCATCGGTACGTTGCATCTCGAGTTCGGACGTCCACGTCGCTTCGTATGCGTTGGGGTCATCAACCGTGTACTGATACAGCAACGTGTCCTCGCCGGTGCGCGTAAAGCGTTCTGTCAGGACCATGTCGGGTGTCGTGCCACGGAAATTGGTAAAACGATTGAAGTTGCTTGTGGTCACCACGAAGGTGTCGCCTTCCCAAACGCCACGCGAGTCTCCTTTCCATAACCGCATGTGTTCAGGTAACGCCTCACCACCATGCGTGGGAATGACGCGATGGTCGTTGACCATTTCGACGAGGATAGCGACGTAGTCTTCGGTCTGCACGATCTCCATGATGTTGTTGTACGCGCCCGGCGTCATGGGTGGCCCCGCGTTGAAGCCGAGGATGCAGCGGTCGGTGAAGTTGCGATCCTCAGGACCAATCGGTGAACGCTCCTGGAGTTTGATGATCCCGGCCATGCGCTCGCTGGCCGCTTCTTTCATCGGTGGCAGACGACCGCTGGGTGGATCGATGAGGAGCGACGTTCGCATCGTGCCCGTCATCTTGGTGCCCTGGTCGAGGAAGAAAGCGTTGTAGCCGACGTCCACGTCGCCCTGGCCTTGGGTGAATTCTTTATTTTCCGCGCGTGCTGCGCGTCTGTCGCGCACACTTTTTTCGAACTCGGCTCGCTCCTCGGCCGTTACGTATTCTTTGTCTTTGAAGTACTCCGGCCGCTGAAACGGCGTGATCGAACGGAAGTCCCACGTTCCCTGCAGATCGGGTTTACCCCAACTCTTCATTGGTACATCGCAAAGCGCCGTCGTCGCCGCTGCGGCGAGAGCAACCAGCCAGACAGCTTGTTTGGACAATCTATTCATGAGTACCCCTCCTCAAGACCGACACGTTGCGAACGTCGAACTAACCAGCAACGCATGAGATTAGACGACCTTCGAATGGATAGACAATCTTTTTACCGGCAAAGGTCGATAATAAGTTAGCGGACTGGGTTTGCAACTGCGGTCACCGTAGCCAAAACTGTATTGACGTAAAACCGAGGTGCCGCCGACGCTCTGGCCGATCTGTTCCATGCCACACTGCTTTCCAGTCCGTTTGGCCAACCGGCAGATGAGCGTTGCGCTCCTACTGGCTTTTTCTGTCACGGCAAACAACTCGCTAGCGTCTGATCAGACGAACTCTCCATCAGCCGCCGGCGCATTAGTTACCTCACAGAATTTGACCTTCGTCGACATCACGACTCAGGTCGGACTCGACTTCCAACACACCTCTGACGTCCGAGGCGAATACCAGCTCCCCGAGATCATGGGTAGCGGCGCCGCACTGTTCGATTACGACAATGACGGTGACCTGGATATCTATCTGGTCAACAGCGGGGATGGAAAAAGTCGGCTCTTCAAACAGAGACAGGACGGCTCTTTCGCTGACGCCACCGAGCAGTCTGGACTGATTCATCCTGGCTATGGCATGGGAACTGCTCTTGGCGACATCGACAACGACGGCGATCTCGACATCTTCGTCACTAGCGTAGGCACCGATCACCTGTACCGTAACGATGGCGATGGGACCTTTACAGACGTCACAACCTCTGCGGGCATCGACGGCTCGTATTGGTCCAGCTCTGCGGCTTTCTGTGACATTGATGGAGACGGTTACCTCGATCTGTACGTTGCGACCTATGTCGCGACTGATACAAATGAAACCTGTACCAACAATGTCGGCGAACCTGATTATTGCCCCCCGAGCACTTACCGCGGCGTGGCCGACCAACTTTTCCTCAACAATGGCGACGGCACTTTCAAGAATATCAGCGAGACGAGCGGAATCTCGCTGGTGGCCAACAGCGGGTTAGGCGTTGTGTGCATCGACTTCAACGGCGATCGGCTAAGCGACGTTCTCGTCGCCAACGACGGCGAACCCAACCATTTATGGATCAACCGGGGGGACAACACCTTCGCAGAACGCGGCCTGTCTTTCGGGATCTCGGTCAACCTTTTCGGTGAACCGGAAGCCAGCATGGGCATCGCGCTTGGCGACGTGGACGGCGACCTGGATCTCGATGTGTTCATGACCCATATTGATCAAGAGTCCAATACGCTCTACTTGAGTACCCAGGCAGACCTGCTGATCGACGCCACGATCGGCGCTAACCTTGGGTACACGAGCGTTCCTTTCACAGGATTTGGCACCGTCTTGTTCGATGCGGACCACGACCGCGATCTCGATCTGGCTATCGCCAACGGGCGGGTGCGAAAGGCACCCGGACGCAAGAAACTCTCCCGCGCAAAAGAGGGTGCCGGCGAATTCACGAGTTCCTATGGCGAACGAAACCTGATGATGGAAAATACCGGTACGGGTGAGTATCGCAATGCGTGCGCAGATTCGAATGCGTTCTGTGACCCCGTTGAGGTGAGCCGCGGCTTGCTCGCGGGAGATATCGATCGCGATGGTGATCTTGACCTCCTGGTCACGAATTCGAATGGCCCTGCACGGCTTTATCGAAATCAAGCTACGGACCGTTCTGGAGAAAAAACCGCATGGTTGCAAATCCGCGCGATTGATCCCGATCTCAACCGTGATGCGATTGGCGCGTTCGTTCACGTCAAAGCCGACGGTCGTTGGATAGTGAGACCGGTCATCCACACAATGAGTTACCTATCGAGCACCGACGCGACCGTTCACTTCGGGCTTGGTGATGCGCGCGGAGTGGACGCCGTTGTGGTTGTCTGGCCCGATGGTGTGCAGGAGCGATTTCCCTCGATGTCGGCCAATCAACTCGTCGTGATCCGCAAGGGTCAAGGAATGGTCGAAGCGTTCTCGGAGCACGAAAGGTGAAACACGGTCGCATCCGTTGGGCTGGCATCACAATCGGATTGATGCTGGCGCTCGCAGCATTCGTCGCGCGAAGCAACGAAATTCCCCGGATCGACACGGGCGACATGGAAACTCGAGTCAGAGTTTTGATCGAAGAAACTCGCAAGGAACTCGAAAACAATCTCGATGCGGCCGTTGCCTGGGGTCAGATGGGAATGGTCTTGCACGCGCATGACCTTACCGATGCGGCGCTGCTTTGTTATGTCCAGGCGATCCAACGTGACGCCGATGATTATCGTTGGCTTTATCTCGCGGCGGTAGCCGTTTGGGGAAAGGCGCCAACCAGGTCGGCCGAATATTTCGCTAAAGCTGCGTTGCTCCATCCCCACGACGCTGCTTTTTTCATCGCGTTTGCTGACGTTCTAACTCGGCTAGGCCGCTACGAAGACGCTCATAACGCCTACGAGAAAGCACGCGCGATCGACAGCCGTTCGAGTTTTGCGCACATTGGTCTCGCCCGGCTCGCATTGATTCGAGGTGACGTTGCCGATGCCCGAAGTACGCTGGAACGAGTGCGAGATCGGTCGCCACGGCTCAACAACGTCCATACGTTACTGGCTCAAGCGTATCGGCGGTTGGGTGAACGCGCTTCGGCAAGTCGGGCGGAGTGGTTGGCCAAGGTCCACAACAAGCGGCTGAAACCCCACAGCCCCGTTGTCAGCGCCATGGCCAGCCTGGCTGTAAACGCGCAAGCTTACCAGCGGCGGGGTGCTCAACTGGCTGATCGCAGTGACTTTGCTGGCGCGGAATCAGCTTATCGCCAGGTGCTGATCATCCGGGTCGGATCGAGCGCGGACTTCATGAATCTGGCAACCGTGTCATGGAAACAGGGAAAATACGCCGAAGCGTTCGAATTTTTTGATAGAGGGCTCGGGCTGAGTCCCGACCACGTTGGGCTCTTGAGCAGTAAAGGTCGCGCACACGTTGATGTTGGACAATTCGACCGAGCGGCGGAGATGCTCGCAAAAGCGATTGACGCGGATCCAAACTTCGCCGACGCAAGCCTGAACTCAGGGATCCTGAGGTTTCGACAAGGAAGGTTCGCAGAGGCCGTCGAACACTTCGAGCGTGCGCTGACGCTGGACCCAAGCTTGTACCGGGTTTATTTTGACCTCGGCCGCGCGTATGCAGATGACGGCAAGCTCGAATCGGCCGTCGTTGCTTTGCAGCGGCTGCGGGAAATCGAGCCTGACAATGAGTTGGCCCTCAACAGACCCGGATTACTACAGATTCGCCTTGGCCGCTACGATGCAGCAATCGAGGTGCTGGATGAGGCGTGGGTTAACAATCCGACCAATACGCAGACAACCATTTTACTGGCACGTCTCCTTGCTTCGGCTCCGGACGCCAGTTCACGAGATGCGCCACGAGCGCTGGCCATGGCTATGGACCTTTACCGAATCCGATCTCACGATGCGGGACTGGCCGATCTTTTAGCAATGGCGTATGCGGCAAATGGGCAGTTCGACAAAGCGATTCGGCTGAGCGAACGCGCAATCGAGATTGCCCGGGACAAACCCCGACTTGTTGAAGAGTTCGGTACACACTTGGACTCATACCGTCGCAACAAGCCAATCTACCTACCGAGCGAAGGCGTTGGTCAGCTTATGAACCTGCCGATAGAAGCCCGAGCCGAAAATAAGAATCCACCGTGGCCTTGATCGTCTCGTCTATCGAGTAAGGCGTCAGACCAAGTTCCTGTTTGGCAAGAGAACAATACGCTCGTGGTGAATCGTAGGTTTCTTCCGCGGGTTTTCCATTCTCCATATGTTCACCACCAATTTCCTGAATTTCCGGAAACAACGTCTGCAACTTGGCCTGCAACTGCCAGGTGAAGAGTTCACCCGACGGGTCGCTGGCTGAGAGGATGTAGCGCGAGCCATTTTCAGCCACGCTGCTCTCCGCACAAAGCCGGTGCGCTTTTGCAACGTCCCGTACGTCCACGTTGTTCCATAACATCCTGCCGCCTTTGGATTTCTTGTAACCCTTTCCCTGCAGCATGAATCTAATGCAGTTTTGCCAGCTCCAACCTTGATCGTGGTTGGCGCACATCAAAGGACCAATTACGTGCAATGGCAGGATCGCCATCGCTGCGAAACTTCCATCCTCTTCGGCCATCTTGTAGATCATGCGCTCTGCGCTGGCTTTGGCCATCGCGTAAGCAATATCCCGATTTTTTGGAATGTTCTCTTCTGTCCAGGCGCCTCGATAACCTTCAATGTTGTCGCCGCACCAGTCGTTCTCCGTGAAAACATAACCCGCTGGGCGGGGGTGTCCCACTGCGGCAAAAGAACTGGTGAATACAAAACGCTTTACCGTTGCGGATTCTTTTACGGAAGTAATTACGTGGCGCACTTCCGTAAAACACCCGTCGTAAACTTGTTGGGGAGTTTCTTTGTTGTAGCCAACGGTAGCCCCGGCATGAATGACGGCGCAGCATCCCTTGAATGTTTCGTCATAACTCCCGGGCTTGAACAAATCACCGACGAACAACTCAACATTCCCCGCAAGATCGTTGTTCTCGTTCATCGCGAGGAGGTGGTCGACCTTTTGTGGATTGCCGGTATCGCGAACGCATGCTCGTACGTTGTAACCTTGTTCCATGAGGTCGTGAACGATCCAGGATCCGATATACCCACTTGCGCCGGTCACGGCGATAGGACCATCGGTGGGAGACACCGCTGCAGTTGTTGTCGATGTGTTCTGAGTTGTCGCTGTCACTTCTTTTCCCGTCCTCTTAGATTGGAGTTTACGAATTAGCGTTATTGAACCAGAATCCCTCACATGACTGAAGCGGATCCAGTTGTCGCCCGTTCGGCACTCAACCAGTTGCTTGAACTAGGTGGCTTAGACGATGCCGCGCCACTTGCCCGGATCGAGACTCAGGACGTGGCGCTGCCAACCCGTTTTCGGGTACCCGAAGGTGCCACGGCCGCCCTGGCGGCGGGTGGCCTCGCTGCGGGTCGTTTGGCTGAGCTGCGCGGTGCCGAACCGGCCGAAATACGAGTTTCTTCCCGCCATGCTGAAGCATCGCTGATGGGTTTCGCTCATCTGCACTTTGCGGATTCCGCGCTGGACCTGCCGCCTCGTCGCGTCTCGGACGCGCAAACTACCTTGAGCGGGTTCTTTCCGACCGCCGACAACCGCTGGGTGTATCTCCACCCGGGATTTCCCCATAACGCCGCGGGACTGCTCGCGTTATTGGGTGTTCAAAACGACCGCGACGCGGTCGCAAGCGCCGTGGCCGCCAGGTCCGGTCAGGATCTCGAAGATGCTGTGGTCGACGCGCGTCTGTGCAGCGCCATGGTGCAAAGTCCGGAGGAGTGGGATGCCTCTGGCGTCGGTCGAGAGCTTGCGGGGAAACCGGTGGTCGAACTACTCAAGCTCAACGACTCTCCGCCGCGCCCGTTGCCACAAATACATCCTCAAGCCATGAATGAGTTTCGCCCGCTGGATGGCGTGGACGTGTTGGATCTTACCCGAGTTCTTGCGGGTCCCACTTGCGCTCGCACGTTAGCGAGCTACGGGGCGCGTGTATTACGTATTGGTGCCGAAAAGTTACCGAGTGTCCCCCTGTTCGTTGTCGAAACTGGTTTTGGCAAACGCGCGACTTTTCTCGATCTGAACCGCTCTGCCGACCGCGACCGATTGGGTTCATTGATCGGTGCAAGCGATGTATTTTCCCAGGGCTATCGCACGGGTGCGATGGAACGACACGGGTTCGGTCCGGAGGCGGTAGCGGTACTCAACCCGGGGATCGTTTACGTATCCATCAACTGTTACGGGCATGAAGGCGCCTGGCGCGAACGTCCGGGGTGGGAGCAACTAGCTCAGACCGTAACCGGTATGGCGAAGTTACACGGCGAGCATGCCCATCCGGAGGGTCAACCGATGTTACAACCTGCGGCTGTAACGGACTACACCACAGGTTACCTCGCCGCCTACGGCGTGATGCTAGCGCTGCATCGACGGGCTACCGAAGGCGGTAGTTACTGGGTGCGGGTTTCTCTCGCCCGCACCGGCGTCTGGTATCGCAGTCTGGGTTTGCGCGAGAACCTTGATCATGCGGCGTGTGAACCCGAGGAGATAACCGCAATGTCCACGCGCACGGAAACTCATTGGGGTCCCGTTACGCATTTGCGTCCGGTGGTCGAGTCTTCGGGCTGGGACGTTAACTGGCAGCTACCCCCCGTACCGCTTGGCACCCATTGCGCAAGCTTCACGGGTTAACAGGTTCGCACCTGAATCAGTCCCCGCCATACAGGCTGTCGAGGATCTCGCGTAGCGGTGTCAGCACCGACATCTCACTGGCTTGATCGTCTTTCATGTAGCCGACGTAGACCACGACCAGGTCGCGGTCCGGGTTGAACAACAATCCTTGACCGGCCCAACCGCCTTTGTAGACGTCGTTGTTTTTGTATACCCGATCCCACTGATAGACGTTGTGCTTGATGGTCGGGTTCGGCCCGGAGCCATATCTGGCGTTGTGCAGCAACTCGGGTCGGCCACCGTTCAGGATGAGGTCCAGATAACGATCGGAGATGATCTTCTCATCGGCGACAACGCCATAGCTTGGCGTGAACAGCAAGCCGAAGCGCGCCATATCCCGGGGCTTTGCCAGAAAGCCGCCAGTACTCAGCGCAATGCCGTAACGCGCTGCGTAAAACGAGGCGTCCCCCTCGGCGCCCAACCGGTTCCAGATCT
>SMWK01000120.1 GCA_004356895.1 Gammaproteobacteria bacterium | reverse complement strand
CTGCTCAGCTTTGAGTTCGTTCATGTTACGACCCTGGGAACGCAACATTGCATCCACCCGTCCCCACACGTTCGGCTGTCCGTCTTCATCCAGCACTCCATCGAGAAGGGACTGAAAGCCCATGATCTGGTTGAGCTTTTCGAAAATCCACCACTCGGGTTTTCGTTCGAAGGCTGGTGGTACGACAGCTTCGGTGTACTGCACGCTCGGTTGAAATTGCATCCCCATGCCGGTGATGTTTACGTCCTCGCGCTCAAAGGCCCCAGCCGCTGGCAATAGGTAGTCGGCATATGCCGCGGTGGCACTTCGGTAAATGTCCACGCACACCAGCAGATCCAGTGAGTCGAGCGCGTCGCGCATGTGCTGCTCCCCACCAATGGAGAGCACGGGGTTGCCGGAGTTGACGAACAATGCCCGAATCGGCTCGTCTGGGTCGGTGAGATAACTTGCCAGCAGGTTGCCTGGGAGATTGATGCCTACCCCCCCGGGCTTACGCACTTCGCCGTAGGGTGTGTCGATGAAACCCTCCGGAATGGCCGAACCGGCGGCAGTGCTGCGCTCGTAAAAACCCAGGGAATAGAAGTTGCCACCACGCCGTCCAAGGTTACCTGTCACGAAAACCAGCATGTGCAGTAGCCAGTAGGCGAGGGTGCCCTGACGACCCATGTTTACCCCGGTCGACATGTGTACACACGCACTTGGCGCCGTGGCGAACTCATCCGCCAGTTGTTTGATGGACTCTTCTGGTATACCGGTGATTCTACTCACTCTCTCGGCGGGGTAAGCGCTGACGAAGCTGATGAGTTCTTTGATGTGCTTGCCTTGTTGGGTGCTCGCAACAGCCGCGAAACCGTAGGCACGGTTGATCTCGTGAATCAGCGCGGCGAGCAGATATACGTCTGTATCGGGCTTGATCTTTAATACGCTGCCGGCAATGTTGGCCGATTCGATCAGCCGTGGATTGACGTAGACGATTACCGCACCCCGGGCTTCGGCATCTTTCAGATGCTGCATGGGATGCGGGATCGACATAAACGACATATGGCTGACGGCGGGATTTTCGCCGATGATGAGGATAAAATCGGAATGATCGATGTCCGGCAACGGATGCAACGTTCGGGTGCCGAACACCGCTTCGCTGCCAGCGAATTTGTTTGCGCAATCCTGCGTTCCGGAGCTGAAGTTTTTGCTCACTCCCAACTGTTGCAGGAACCCGCCAAATGCGGGGCCAAACAATGAGTTGAACGCGGTTGGATTGCCGGTGTAGCTGCCGAGTGCTCCCTGGCCGTGTTCAGCTACGATGGTTTTGAGGCGTAGAGCGATCTCCGTCAACGCTGTATCCCAATCGATGGCTTCGAACTTTCCCGGTGCAACTTGTTTTAATGGATGGTTGAGACGATCTGGATCGTTGTGGATGTCCAGACCGTAGATGCCTTTATTGCAAACGAAGCCCTTAGAGATTGGATGTGCCTTATCCGCCTCGAGAGCGACGAGCCGATCACCTGCAACCGTGGC
Source organism: Gammaproteobacteria bacterium (assembly GCA_004356895.1). Lineage (GTDB taxonomy): Bacteria > Pseudomonadota > Gammaproteobacteria > Pseudomonadales > Azotimanducaceae > SMWK01. The sequence continues at coordinate 5,278 of SMWK01000120.1, read as the reverse complement.
GATGAGTCCACAGGCGGGTTCACAAACCCGACAGAATGTCCGCTTAGTTTGTATTGTCGTTTCAACGTCCAAAGTTTTCGCCCCCAACAAGTGCTATATCATAACCGATGGGTGGTTCTCATAGTCCATCTGAGAAGCCCTATTGGCATATTATGGGGCGTAGCAGATCACGGACAAAGGTGAATTGGATGCGTGCAGCCGTCGGAATCTTTACCCATATGGGTTGGGTTACGGCCGTGACCGTTGTCCCGAGTGATCAGTTCATCAAGGTAGTGCGCACCGAACGAATTGTTACGGGAGATGCTGGCGATCGTGAAACCATAGAGCCGTATCACGTGGCTGCGGGATTTCGCGGATTGGATCGCGTTCCCCCACCACCGAATCCTCAGTCAGTCATCCGGCGTGGTCGCAAAAAGCAACAACGCCATACGCTGCGTAATTTACGCAAACTCCTCAATGATATGTCCGATCTCGGCTTCGAGATCGCAGCTGCCGCCATACTTGCCGGGCGAGGCAAGTTGGCAACGTCGCTGGAAAAAGTGCTTGCATCCCATGCGCAGATTCACATTGCGGAAGGTAATGCTGTGCGCCAGGCGGTTGATGCATCATTCAAGCAGCTCGACGTGCGGGTTGCCTGGCTGGATCAGAAGAGTCTCTTCGAAAAAGCATATGAAATATTGGCGCTCGATAAAGACGCGCTGACGGCCAGGTTACGCTCGATCAAACCTGAAATCCTCAGTCCCTGGCGTAAAGAGGAAAGGCTTGGTGCGATAGCCGCGTGGTTGAGCATGTCCGTTGCAAACGAGGACTAATGTCATCATCCGGCCAAGCCATCAGGGCGGGCGAGATAGCCGTAAGCGCATGGTATCCTCTAGCTACACCAGTCGCATCGTGTTAGAGACCTGACAAGGAGGCGAGCACCATGAGATCGAGAACTCCACTTGCTTGGCTACTGGTGCTACTGGGCATCACCCTTGCATTGTCCGGACCGCACGCCGAGGAAGGCGCGGCTGCTGAAGTCTGGATGGTCAGCTTCGATGGGGCATTAGGTCCCGCCACGGGGGACCTCATCATTCGCAGCATTGCAGATGCGCAAGCCGCGGGAGCCCGTGCCATCATCATTCAGATGGACACCCCCGGAGGCCTGGACAAAGCGATGCGCGACGTCGTTAAGGCAATTCTGAGCGCAGACATTGTTGTAATCACCTATGTGTATCCCGACGGCGCGCGAGCAGCCAGTGCGGGAACCTATATCGCATATGCCAGCCACATCGCGGCTATGTCACCCGCGACCAACATTGGCTCGTCGACCCCGGTGAGCATTGCACCCACGCCGAGCATCCCCAGCACGCAGGACGGAGACCAGGACAAACCACCGCCTCAAGATGCCATGATGAAAAAGGTCGTCAATGATGCGGTTGCCTACCTGCAGGGGTTGGCTGAGCTGCGCGGACGCAACATCGAGTGGGCCGAAGAGACGGTTCGTGAAGGCACCAATTTACGTGCCTCGGTCGCGCTCGAGAAAAACATCATCGATCTGATAGCAAAAGATGTTCCAACGTTGTTGGCTGAACTTGATGGCCGGGAAGTTAAGCTGCCAAACCGTACCGTCACCCTGGATGTGGCGAGCGCGCGAGTGGTGTTGGTGGAAACCGATTGGCGCCATGAGTTGCTCAAAGTGATCACGGATCCCTCCATTGCGTACGGGCTACTCATCTTCGGCATCTACGGCCTGATCCTCGAGTTCTACAACCCTGGCATGATCTTTCCTGCGGTGGTGGGTGTGATCTGCCTCCTGCTGGGTGCATACGGGTTGCAGATGTTGCCCGTCAACTATGCGGGGCTCGCCCTTATGGCAGTGGGTATCGGAATGATGCTTGGGGAGGCGTTTACCCCAACCATGGGTGTGCTGGGCGTGGCGGGCGTAATCGCGTTTGTCATCGGTTCCATCATACTGATGGATTCTCAGCAACCGGGTTATGAAGTACCGCTTTCGATCATCGCTGCATTTGCGGTGACCACTGCGGGATTGAGTTTGTTCACCATTGGCGCCGCTGTGCGGATGCGCAATCTGGAAGTTGTCACAGGGAAGGAAGCCATGGTCGGAAAGCAAGCCGAGGCACTGGAAGATTTTGACCAGCAAGGCTGGGTATGGGCATTCGGAGAAACGTGGCTGGCGGAAAGCGCGGAGCCTGTCAAGAAGCAAGCCATCGTGAAGATAGTTGCCGTAGAAGGTCTGATTTTGAAGGTTCAACCGGAGAAAGGGTGATGGAGATATTTTTAGGTATTGTCGTTGTCGTTTTCGTCGGGTTGCTGCTCAGCGCGTTTCGGGTGCTGCGAGAATACGAGCGCGGTGTCGTATTCATGTTGGGTAAATACTACAGTGTGAAAGGTCCGGGGTTGATCATCATCATACCAATCGTTCAGCAGATGGTCAGGGTCGATTTAAGGACCATCGTTCTCGACATACCGACCCAGGATCTCATTACCCGCGACAACGTCTCGGTCAAGGTGAATGCCGTACTTTACTTTCGTGTGGTGGACCCCAAACCTGCGATTATCAATGTACAAGATTACATGGAAGCTACCGGTCAGCTTGCGCAAACCACCTTACGCTCGGTGCTCGGCCAGCATGAGTTGGATGAGTTGCTTGCCGAGCGCGACAAGCTGAACGAAGACATCCAGGTGATCCTTGATCGCCAGACCGATCAGTGGGGCATCAAGGTCGCCAATGTGGAGATCAAACACGTCGACATCGACGAGAGCATGGTTCGTGCCATCGCCAAGCAGGCTGAAGCCGAGCGGGAAAGGCGGGCAAAAATCATCCATGCGGCTGGTGAGCAGCAGGCAGCGGAAAAGCTGGTGGAAGCCGCTCAACTACTCAGCGCACAACCCGAGGCGATGCAGCTACGTTACCTGCAGACGCTGACGGAGATTGCCGGGGAGAAAAGTTCCACTATTGTATTTCCGTTACCGATCAACCTTTTTACCAACCTGCAGCGGTGGGTGGGTGATTCGTCGGATTCGTAGCGCTGCCCGTTGGTGACCGCAAGGTGGTGAACGTGGTGGTCGAGCATCGACCGGTATGGCATCCTGGCCTGATACGAGAGGGCTTAAAGCAGAAAACTCACGACTCGGTGGCGCACTGGACACAGCGGGTGGCGTAAGGTAATGCCATCAATCGTTCCTCGACGATAGGCTTGCCGCACTGCTCACAGTCGAGATACTGGTCGGTTTCGATTCGGCGTAGCGCGTGGTCTATCTGACGAAGCTCCTGGCTCATCTCCCGATCCAACGCAACCAGTGTCTCCGCGTTTTCGAGTTCTACGGCTTGTTCGGCAAAATCCGGCGGCAATGGTTCGTCTCGATGGCGGGTATGGCGTGCAACACGTTCCTGGCGTTCACTCAGCTCTGCCTTGCGCTCGACCAGCGTTTGCTTGAGATCATTCGCGTTCAATGTGTTGCTTCCTTGCGCGGGCAACTTGATCCGCTTAAGCGAGGTGACGAATCTGTGATTACCGCGACGGTACGGTTCAGTGTATACCTCTTTGCCCGCCAAGGCTGTTGTTGCTGGAAAGCCGCATGGAGAACGGGAATCACGCTCAGAACATACCCCGCCACGAGCGTAGACGTTACCCAAACCGGAGATCTGCGGCGCTACTCTTCGTGCTGGCGCAAGCCGTCGATGCTCCAGATTCCGCTCCCTTTGGTCGCAATGTACAAGAACGCAAAACAGTAGAGGACGGCGAGTTCGCCCCGATTCATGATCGGCAACAGCTCCGTTGTGCCATGGGCCATCCAGTAGGCGACAGCCATGGTTCCACTACAGATGAATGCCGCCCAACCGGCCATGAGACCGATCATCACCAGCAGGCCTCCGATCAGCTCGATGGACCCCGCGCCGTAGGTGATAAATGCTGGCATGCCCTCCATAGCCGGCAGCGGAAATGAAAAGAGTTTCTGACTGCCGTGCCAGAGAAACAGAAAGCCGGTGATAATTCGCAGTACCGCATAGGTATGGGCTGTGTAACCCGAAAGGAAACTAGGCATTGTTTTTCTCCCCTTTGTTGTCAGCTCAAGGTAACTCAAGGATTTAAAATCATGCAACAGTAGAACTTAACTAATCGACGCAACGATCGCCTCAATCATGAATTTCCTGCAACACGCACCGCTACCTGGATAAAGTGTGTTCTTTCAGTGAGATAGGGGTCTTAGAAAGTCACGAAAACACAATTTTTACGATTGTCCCAGAGTTGTCCACAGTTTTATCCCCCAGTGATGCACAAGCTATCCACCGAGCCTTGATTCCTTTTCACTGGCGTTCACCGACTTCTCTGCTAGCATCTTTTCTCACGGCTGACGGGGAAGGAATCTTGGGAAACTTAGATTCAGGCACCGCCAAACCGAAAGGCCCTCGCCGGGGCCGGGGCTACCGAGGCGAAGGTGGCTTAAGGGAGCGCCCTAGGCTCTACCGGAACAGGTGGCGACTTGTGAAGGCGGAGATGAGACGGAGCTTCGGAGCGGAATTCCTTGAGAAATCCGCCTCGAAGGGAAGACTCAAAGAGCAAACCCGAACCCTTACCGTCGAGGGGATCAACTCGGCAACAAGGGCGACGTAGCAAGGCGTCGTAAAATTACGGCTCTTGAGTCAACGGTCGACGAGCGTTCAGGCGATCCTGAGATCACCGAAAATGCGGATCTGCCAACAGGGTGGGGATTCTTCAAACGGTCGCAAGACCCGGACTGGAAAAGCCGCTCCTGAATCAGGAAACTGATCAAAGGGAACCCCGCTTCGGCGGGGTTTCTTTGTTGACCCGGTTTTGCAAGTCGGATTCTGACGGCGTCTCCTACCAACCATTTTCCTGCAGAAAAGGATGTGTACGCGGTGGGTATCCGATACCTACTTATGCGTACGTAGTACGAACGTAGTCGGCATCCATGTCCATCACACCCATTCCCGTCCATTCTGGACAAGAACTAGCTAGCGGGCTGGTTTCGGCAATTGCGGATTCTGCAAAGAGTGCCACAACTGTTGTAGGCTAATGCCGTCTTAACGGGATTCACCAGCCATGGTCGATGTTCGGTTGCCAGTTTGAGTACGCGCAACGTGCTACTCACCGGCGGCATCAATCATCCTTTTGAGGAAGCGAGCGCAGCGCTCGTTGAGCTGTTGAATGACATCGGGATAGAAAGCGTTGTTACTACGGATGTGGATGAAGCCGTAGAGGAGCTTGCTACTGCAGATCTGTTCACGATATACGCCTGTCGCTGGCGAATG
>SMWK01000119.1 GCA_004356895.1 Gammaproteobacteria bacterium | reverse complement strand
CACATCGACAACAAGACCACCGATGTTGGCGACGAGAGTTGGCAGGAACCGATTGATAACTACCGCTCGACGGAGCGATACCTAGCCGAGATTGACCTCCTGAAACGACTGCCGGTCCCACTCTGCCCGTCAGCGGCCCTTCCAGAGACCGGCTCGTACGTTGCACGTACCGCCGCCGGCACACCGCTCCTGGCGGTTCGCGGGGAAGACGGTCGCGTGCGCGCGTTTCGAAACGCTTGCCGGCATCGAGGCAACCAAGTGGCCAGAGGCAGCGGCTGCGTGAAAGCATTCGTCTGTGGATACCACGGTTGGACCTATCGCCTGGATGGGCGGTTACGGCACATTCCGCATGATTACGGATTCCCTGATCTCGAAAAGTCTGAGCACTCCCTCGTGCCGGTTGACGCCTGCGAACGCCAGGGCTTGGTATTCGTGACCCAGGAAGATCCCGTAAGCAACGGGGCGCTTGACGGCTTAGATGACGTGCCCGATCTGATTACGCCCGGCCAGAAAATCTTTGCCTCTGGTGACAACGTCGCGGATGTAAACTGGAAGCTCAACATGGAAGGTACCTTGGAGGGGTATCATATCAAACCGACGCACGGAGAGACGTTTTACCCCTACGGCTTCGACAACCTGAACGTTGTGGAAACCTTCGGCAACAACAGCCGGGTGACCTATCCGTTTCGGCGCATCGAGAAGCTTCGCGACATGCAGTCGGCATCGCGCAACATCGCCGGAATGGTTACCTACGTTTATCAAATATTTCCCAATGTTGCGATTGCGGTGCTGTCCAATCACACAACGGTAACGATATCGGAACCCCTGTCGCCAACGAAAACGCGTTTCATCAACTACCGCCTGACCAATAAAGACACAAGGGGGGATACGGACGACGAGCGGGCGCAACGCGACGCAAGTTTTGTTGCTGATACGGGTGGAAAAGAAGACGCGGCTGTGGTGCGAGGAATTCAAGAGAGCCTTGCGAGCGGCGCCAACGAGTACTTCACTTACGGCAAATTTGAGAAGGCAATCGTGCACTTCCACAGATCGTTGACTAGCATGTTGGAGCGGATGGAGGCGGGTTAGTGGATAGGCGCCTACAAGCCGGCCACCTCATCATCGTTTGTTGGTTTGTTAGTTAACAAATTTGCTGGCGTATCTCCTACGTATCGGAGTGTAATAAAGCCAAAGAACATTTCATGCTTGGTCTGCAAGCCAAAATGCACCGGCTTGGATGGATCCGGATTGGACCGATTCCGATCCGAGTTATCCATGGCCCCTTTTACCACTAGTCGGGTGCCTGCCGGCAAAAACAGGGGATCCTGAAGCTGGTAGCTGAACTGCCAATTGAATTCATACTTAGGCACTGACAGCAGTATCTCGCTCCTGCCATCGGGATACACGGCGGTGTAGTTCATGTATTTTCCACGAAAATGCATGTGCGGCGTCATACTGTACAAATAGGCATCTCGTTCGATCAGCTGTTCACCTTCGAGTTTGTATTCTTTGGCATTGGCCGGAATAAGGAAGCGTCTTTGCCCGGCAACGCCTCCCGCCATGACATAGGCTGGGGGTTTATCGTAGATAAAAAGGCCAATCTCGGTTTCATCCACGGTTGCTTTGCCCGACGTCGTGTAGTGCATTTGTAACAACAGATTTGATCCCTTCTTAATGAAGCGCCCGCTGTTGTCTCTAAAAGCATCGGGTTGACGGCCTGGTGCAAAGCCACCAATACTGGCTCCTCTTGCCGAACCGTTTTGCCTGCCCCTGACGGTCTTGTCCGCCGGACTTGCGAGGTAGGCGATGACGTGGTGTAAAACCTGTCGATCTCCAGGAACAAATTCCACGGCTCGAACCCAGATGTCTTTGTCCAGGTTGAGTTCCACCGGGATGTATCGGTAGTCGATGACCCCTGTGGCTGGAATGGATTGGGCAGGCACCTTAAAGATCATATCCGGCTCCCCCAGGCTGTATTTGGGATCGTCGAAAGTCAATGCAGCCAGGGGGTCCTTGGCGCCATCGATGGCGGCACCGGCGTCGATCCAATGGATGAGCATTTGTTTTTCCTCAGGCGTGATCTCTACCATGTCTTCGATGGGTTTGCCCACATGGGGGTCGATCTGGCCCGGGGGCATGCGCCGGGTCATGACCACTTCCCGCATCATCTGCGACCAACCCTGAACCATCGCGTGGCTGGACATAGCCCAGGGTCCGATTCCACCGTCGTGATGACACGAAACGCAGTTGTCTCGCAGAATTGGAACGATATCTTTGGTATAGGACACTTTGTGTTGCCGATGCTGATCCCGGCTTTGAAAACTAATCAGGGTTCCCGGTGCGGGGGGAACATCGTCGGCAACCGCCTGGCCGGACAAAACCGCATTAATTGCGTCTTTGAGGTAATGATTTGTGGCCACGCGCCTCTGCGGTTCAGAACTTGAGCGATCATCGATAGGCCCCCGGAAAACCACGCTCATCGTTTTCGGATCGATAACGAATGATTCGCCAGTCCGGTCGACGCCCAGGGATTCGGCCACCAGTTGTGCCTCATCCAGCAGTATGGGAAAGTCATAACCGAATTCCTCGGCTTCTTTGGCGATACTCGCGCGATTGTCTTGCGTCTGGGGGTTGAGCATGAAAAATGTCACGCCTTGACTTTCAAACTCGTCCCGAATCTCCTTCAGTGTCGGGACGCTATTACGTACGACGGGACAATCGTTACCCTGGATGAAAATGACGATTGCCTTTTGGTCGCCATACCAACTGCGCTGATGAAATTTGCCTTGTTGATCGAGGAGCGCAAAGTCACCGACCTTAGTCAGCTCGGCTGCCGAGCAAAGCAAGCTGGTGAGGGTGGCCGCAACGCAAAATAATGCGAATTTGACTAATTTCATGGGAATCTCCTCAATCACAACTGCGGCCAGACAACAAAACAATATCTATCTCGAAAATACCGTCCTTCGCGCGTTGGCAAAGCTAGAGCAATATTGAACGTAGCCAGCACTTCGGTGAACTTTAGCAGATTCTGATTACAAATTGATCCCGTACGAACAGGAAGAACGGGCTATCACGCTAAAAAAGTGCGAAACATATGGTATAAAACCCTACCTAGAATTTGGTCAATGTTATGCAGTTCCTAATCAACCAACTACTGGCCAAGCGCTATCTCCTCACGCTGATGACCATAATCCTTGGAAGCGCAGTCACCTGGGGAATACTCAACACAAGTATCGATAGCACGTTCGACTCCATATTGAGCGAGGATGATCCCTATAGAGAAGAGGTCGAGCAGGTCCGGAAGGATTTTCCTCCCAGCACCGGTGTTTTGTTTGCGTTTTTGTCCACCAACGGCGACGTCTTCAACTTCGACATGCTTCATGCGATGGAGGATGTAACCAACAGGTATATCGAAGTCGAATCTGCCGTCTCTGTGGGTTCCCTCCTGAACCGTCGCCTGAACGCTGTTGATGCCGACCTGTTCGACCGCGATTATCTAATTCCAGATCTAACAACGCTCACCCGTGACGACTTGAATAACATCCGTGAAATCGCTCTGCGCGATGAGGATCTAACAAAAAGCATGCTTTCACCCGAGGGTGATATGGCATTGGTTTTCATCAAATACAAAGCAACCGCAGACGATCAAACCACGCGCTTGAGTATCGCCAGGTCGGTTGTCGCGTTGAGGGATTCTCTTAGAGAAGACTATCCCGAGTTAACAATCTATGTGCTCGGTGGCGCGTTGTTTGAGTTGGATAGCTACAACGCCCAGATGAAGGACACTCGCTACCTTTTTCCATTCGTCATTGGTATCTCCATTTTACTGTTGTGGTTCTGTCTGAAATCCTTGTCCTTTTCCCTGTGCTTGTTTACGGTTTCTTTTGCCACCATCGGCTTGACGGTAGGAACCGTCGGCTGGGCGGAGGTTCCGTTTAATCAAATTTCAACCATGGGCCCTTTGGTGGTGCTGATGATTGCCATGGCAGATGGCACTCACATTGTTTCGATTTACGTACAAGGTTTACACAAACGTTTAAGTAAAATCGAAGCGATGCGGCAAAGCCTGGCCGTTAACATTCAACCCGTTACCCTTGTTACAGTAACCACGGCCATCGGTTTCCTGAGCCTGAATTATTGTTCGTCGCCAGGAATTTACGGTTTCGGAAACATAGTCGCGATCGGTGTTTGTTGGGCCTATGTGGTCACCTTGACCCTGTTACCTACACTGATACTACTGTTACCTGCCCGGAAAATACCCAAACCGCTAGGCGTTCGCGGTCTTATTTCAGGGGTTGGTCGGTTGGTTGCGCGACGAGGCAACCTTTTGTTCCGTGGAGGCTTGGTGCTTATCGTAACCACCATGGCCTTGCTGCCATTAAACAAGGTGGACTTTAATCGATACAGTTTCGTTGATAAGAATTCCGATTTTCATCACGTGATGACGGCGTTGTCTGAGAAAATAGGTAACGACCAGAGCCTTGTTTATAGCGTTCATAGTGGCCAGTACTATGGCATCACGGAACCTGCTTTTTTGAATCAAGTAGATGAATTCTCTCGTTGGTTGGAAGACCAGCCGGAAGCCAGTTTCGTCACCAGTTATACTGGCCTGTTGAAAAATCTTAACAAGGCGGAGCACGACGGCGACGAGAGTTGGAATAAGCTGCCGGTAGATAAGCTGCAGATAATTGATTATCTGGTTGGTTACCAGCTGATACAGGAGATCGAACCGAATCTGGAACCCATCTTTAATCCCGATTATTCTGCCATCAGGCTCGTGATTGGTACCTCTAACCTGTCAAACCTGGAGTTACTTAACTTCAACGATCGAATAGACCAATGGATCACGGCTAACGTTGCTCCGGAATATAAGGTCATGCATGGTGACAACAGTATATTAGGTGCCCGTCTGAACCGAACCATATCCACGGAACTACTGAAAGGTTTCACGCTCAGTTTCTTTTTGATTACGCTAACGCTTTTGATAGGTCTAAAAAGTGTGCGTTATGGGTTACTGAGTATTATGCCAAACCTCTTTCCCGCAACCATCGTATTCGGTGTTTGGGGTCTCATGGTCGGTGAACTAAGCCCCTACATCCTGATGTTATTCTCAATCAGCATCGGCTTGGTGGTGGATGATTCGGTGCATATTCTCAGCAAGTACATCCACGCGAGAAGGGAAGGCAAAACACCGGAGTCTGCGGTTCAATATTCACTGGATACTGCAGGACCAGCGATAACCATCACTACGCTGTCCCTCGCTCTTGGAACCTTCGTTCTGGTGTTATCCAATACCTTTTATTATCAAAATGTCGCGCTACTGCTGACACCGATCATCATGGTTGCCTTACTCCTGGACTTATTGTTCCTGCCGCCACTGTTGATCAAATTTGACAATTGGTTTGAGGAGAGGGAGTACGCAGGGGTAGGAAGCACATCCCACCTTTGAGGGATTCGAGTGGCGCTCATCTTTACATATTTTTGCGAGTGGCTTTCTTAGTGTATTAGTCGAGTTTGATTGTATGCAGAGTACCAGCCGAACCAGAAGGCGCGATGAGCAGGTAAGCGTAACAGTTCTAATCCCTGATCATTGATCAATCGAGACTCGCTGAGCTGCCATCGTTGGCCGCGCTCGTCGGTCAAAATGTCATCGCCATTCCAATCGGTAAATCGAGTTGTGTTTGCTTCGAAAACCCGACTCGCGCCGCTATTGTCAGTGATAATGACGAAACGCGTTTCACCGATTTCGCCATGCAATAATTGATGACCTGACAAGTACTCAACCGCAATAGCAAGGCTTTGATCTGGATACTCTGGCAAAACGATTCCCAGTACTTCGTCCTTGTTTTTTAAACGCATATCAAGTTCAGGGACATTGAACATCAGTTCATCTGTAGCAAAATAATCTCTATAGGCAACACCTTCACCATAGTCTCTTTGATGCCCGGTATTGAGCGATAACACCGTAGTGTCTGGGTGTCTCCTGCGCCACTCTCCCCAGGTTGTTGTGACTACGCTGCGGCGTTTTAGTTGTATGTTTTGCTCGGCTAATGGTCCGATAACGGGTTTGCCCCACAGGGTATTCCATAACGATTGAGTGTCCTGGTCATACATCAGTTTATTTGACCGATAAAGAAAACCACTTGTCCCCATCCGATAGTTGGTATCACCCTGTTGCGTTTCATAAACAATCATTGAACCACAAAGCGTGCAGTAAACGCCGATGACTGGAATACCTGCAATGCTGTCAACAAACATCTCGTGCCAGGCCAAGATGCGTTTTGGATAGGCTCGCACATCCCCTTTGATCTCTACACCAAAAACAATATCTCTGTCGTCAAGATAGTCAGCATCAGCTGCATCTATCATTTCGGGGAAGCGCAATGGAGGTATGCCGTCCTGAACCACTCCACCCCACCTGACTTCATCCAAACGCACAGTACTGTTCCGATCCATGCTGAAATAGGCGCGAAACTTTGGATCTATGTTGGCGAATAACCAGGCTTTGTACTCAGCATATTCAGGAGCAATTTCATATTGCTGATTCCATAACCAGTTGTACCAGCTTTGAATATCAGAATTGAATGACTCGCCGGTGTGAGTTCGCAACAGCTCAAATATCTGGATTACCCTCTGTCGATTTCTTATCAGAGAGACCATTTCCAGGAGAGGTGCTACATAGCTCAATTGCCACGTATCGGACAGTTCAATCATTGCCTCTTTGCTTAGTTGTTCGTCCGCAGACATCACCTGCACGAGTCGAGGTACAAACCTATCGTCGATTTGAGCAGCTGCAGCTACCGGATCGCCGGCGAAAATACAAAGAGGCAACACAAGAAATATGACCAGAATTTTTACGGCCATCTATCCAGCCTGCCTAAGGGGTCACAAAATGCATTCCCCGCCATGTATATGCTCGTGTTCTCTTCAGTTCGAGGAAGTTGATTATGGCCGAATATAACGTCTACGGCGCGATCTACAGGGTGATAAAGAACTTGTTTGTGTTCCTCATGATGGGAACCTTTGCTGGTGGTTGCTACTTCGATGTGTCCACGGATTCAGGCTCTGGCATCCGTACGGCGGACGAGCTTGGAGGATTGATGGTGGCGCAGTTCGCTCAGCAATTTGATGGCGTCACGGCAGACATAGTGTGCCCGAGAGGACTCACAGGGCAGGCGGGCGTGCAGCTCACGTGTACCGGTACAACGTCCGACGGTTATACCCTCACTATCGTCGTACTCGAGCGCGAACAGGGAGCGTTTCGTTGGGACGTCGTTGAAAGCGTTCCGGTAACGACAGCCGGCTAGAAGACCAAACGGCCCATGTCGCGATGGAAGAGCCGTTGTCAGCAAGGAATTTCTTACCGTGCACCGCGCGAGTCCGCTTTCCAGGTGTTTGGTTGATCTCAGTTCCGCTAGGATAAGGTTTTCCTCCGAGGGATTCCGTTCATGCCTACCGGGGACTCCCCCAGTGCAACGTTCGGTTCAGGTTATGGGTCACCTGACGACGAGAGCTTCGTCGTAAAGTATCGCGCCCGCTGTCGTTGCGAAGAGGTGCGGTACGAAGTCCGCGCCGATCCGGTTGATGCCAAGATCTGTCATTGCAGCGATTGCCAGGTGCTGCACGGCGCGCCCATGCAGTGGGCAGCGATTTTCCGTAAACGCGATGTCAGATTCACCGCTGGTGTTGAGCATTTGCGTTTTTACAACAGCACGCTGGACTGCAACGAAAGAATCGTGCCCTGTAAGGTGACATGCGCTTTATGCGGCTCGCCGATCGCTGATGAGGGACGAAACATGTGGCTCGCCTTTCCCACGCTGTTCGACTTCGGCACGCCCCCACAGGTGCCGGAAGCGTTCAAGCCGACCTGTCACATCTTCTATGGTATGCGAGTGATGGAGATCGCTGACGAACTGCCGAAATGGTCCGGCCACAAGGACAGATCAACGCTGCTCTGATCTTGAGCTTCTTTGCCGGAGCGGACAGTGGCAATTTGCAGCTTTATGTCCGACACTCCGGCGTAGTGCTGCTGCTCCTTGGTCTCAGTCGCCCGAAAGAATGTCACTGATCACGCGTTGAGCACGCGCGGCGTCAACTGGATCGGATTGTCGACGAGTGCGCAGCTCAAGCAGTGCTTTCCAAAGTGCCCACCCACGTCCTCGCATCCAGGTAGCCTCATCAACCGAGAGCTCCGCACGGAATATCCGCCTGCTTGGTTCAGTTAACAGCGTCCATGCGATCGTGACATCGCATGCTGGGTCACCGGCGGCTAACTGCCCAAAGTCGATCACCGCGCATAACCTGCCCCGTTCTACCAGCAGATTTCCGCTGGCCACATCGCCGTGAGTCCATACGGGAAGGCCTAGCCAGCTAGCCTGAAGGGCAGACTGCCAAATTGCCGTTGCTGCCTTGGTATCGACAACATCGCGCAGTTCGCGGATGCAATCACGTGTTTCGGCGTCGTACACAGACAGTTCTCCGCCCCGAAAAAAGTTGTCAAGCCCCGGCAGTGGTGCACCTTTCGTGTCGATCCTCTGCAAGGCGTTGAGAAAATTAGCGAGATCTTTCGCGAATTGGCCTAAATCGCCGATGCGCTCAGTGGCTGCACTCTCTCCTGCCAGCCATGTATTAATCGACCAGTTCCACCGGTATCCATGGGCTGGTTCGCCCATTGCAAGTGGCATGGGTATTGGCAGAGGAAGGAGCTGTGCGAGTTTCGGTAGCCACGCTTGCTCCGTTTTCAGATGCGCTGCGTATCGCTGTGCACTCGGCAGTCGAATGCTCATCTCGTCGCCGAGATGGAAGGTTCTGTTGTCATGCCCGCCTACTTTGACGGGCCTAATCGGAAGATCTGCCCAATCCGGGAATTGATCTGCAACCAATCGTCGAACGAGGGGTACGTCGATATGGACGGAGTAATCGCTACTTGCAGACTGCACAACGTTCACTCGTCTACTTCCTAACCGTCTACGCGTTGCCACGTTAGTCGGAAATTCCGAGACGGGGCGACCGTTAAGGTCAGTTTGTCGTCAGAAAATTCAAAAAAGCGCTTGGCATCAACGCCCACCTGGTTTGGATAGAGGTGTCCCCTACGGTGATGAATCACATAACTTTCGCGTTCGTTGACGTCATAGGTTCCAAAGTAGGCAACGTAGCCTCTGAATAGATCTCGAAGTTCATCTCCGGAAAGCTCAGCAAAACCATTCGATGCAACAGGGACGCGGTCCAGATTCATAATATGCACCGACATATGACCGAACTCGTCATACATGAGTACGCCTATGGAATTCGCAAGTTGACCGATACTCGGGCTCCAGTTTCCCTCGGCATCAACCCGTTCGACCGACAAAAGTTCCCAGGTACCAACAAATTGGTTGTTCCCGTTATGCTGTTCCTCTGCTCCCATCACGTTCATCGAAGTAATGCTCGATAACAATATGATGGAAGCGTAGTTTGCGAGTCTCACACCGATTCTCACCGTGTCAGGTGTAAATATTTGCTAAGGAGTCTAACTCGTTTGGAAGAAATTGGTTATTGGTGTTGGCCCGGGT
>SMWK01000118.1 GCA_004356895.1 Gammaproteobacteria bacterium | reverse complement strand
CTCCCGTTCTCCGTCGGTATGTTGCAGCAAGTGATCGGGGAATACGATTCTGGCCATGACCAATCAATCAACTGAGAAAGGTGACAAGCCCAGCTCGGGAAACAAGGGGCCGCACGGCCCCTGGTCGGCAATTGTCAAGCTTCCGGTGCAACGTGGACAGGGCTAGGCATTGTCCAGCTGCGCAAGAATATTTGGCGGCGAAAGTGGTAGATCCGTCATCCGCACACCCGTCGCCGCGCGTATGGCATTCGCCGCTGCGGCCAATGGTGCAACAATCGGGGTTTCTCCCACACCACGCACCCCGTATGGGTGACTTGGATTCGGTACCTCGATGATCTGTGTATCGATCATAGGCAGATCGGAGGCCACCGGCATCCGGTAATCGAGAAAGCTGGCGTTCTCCAGCACACCGTTCTCGTCGTAAATATATTCTTCGTTGAGCGCCCAACCAAGCCCTTGAGCTGCACCGCCTTGCATCTGGCCTTCAACGTAGGCTGGATGAATTGCCGTTCCCGCATCCTGGATGGCAGTAAAACTCAACACGTCGACTTTGCCCGTTTCCTGATCGACTCTCAAATCCGTCATGTTCACCGAGAAGGAAGCACCCGCGCGCTGCGCGTTCAACGACGCACGGCCCAGCAGCGGTCCACCGGTTTTTGCCGCATTGCCTGCGATGTCAGCCAGCGACAGGGGTTTCACGTCCGCGTTCACCCCGGGTGCCGGTACCGCCTGACCGTCTTCCCACTCAACTTGATCCTCATCCACACCCCAGGTCGCGGCTGCGCGTAACTTACATTGAGCAATGATGTCTTCACATGCCTGGATTACCGCCATACCCGTGGCGAAGGTGGTACGGCTGCCGCCGGTTACGTTGGAAAAGCCTGTGCTTTCAGTATCACCAATGACGATGCGAATCTGCTCGTACGGCACGCCAAGGGTTTCGGCCGCCATCAAACACATCGAAGCACGAGATCCACCGATGTCCGGATTCCCTTCGATGACCGTCACTGTGCCGTTCTCGTTTATATGTACTTCGGCACTGGATTGCATACCAACGTTAAACCAGAAGCCGACGGCGACCCCACGGCCCGCACCCTCAGGCACAGGTGAGGTGTAATTGGGATGTACTTTTGCCGCCTCCAGACATGCCTTCAGACCAATCGCGGGAAACTTGGGTCCGTAGGGTGCTTGGGTACCCTCGTCAGCGGCGTTTTTCATGCGCAGATCGAGAGGATCCATATCGAGCTTACGAGCCAGGTCATCGAGCGCACTCTCCATGGCATGCATGGACTGTGGAGCCCCGGGGGCACGATACGCCGCTACCTTTGGCTTATTCACCAGCACATCGAACGCATCTACGTGGAAATTCTCGAGATCATAGGGGGCAAAAACCGACATCGCCCCTGGCCCCATGGGGGCGCCGGCAAAAGCACCCGCCTCATAGGCAAGCCAGGCTTTGGCGGCGGTGATTGTTCCATCGTTCTTGGCACCAACCTTTATCTTGCAGTGAGTGCCTGCCGCTGGTCCTGAGGCGCGAAATACCTCCTCGCGCGTCATCAGCATCTTCACCGGTCGACGAGCTTTCTGGGACAGCAGAACCGCAAGGGGCTCGAGGTAAATCGTCGTTTTACCGCCGAAGCCACCACCGATCTCTGAAGCGATGAATTTGAGATCTGCCACGTTCATGCCCAGCACTTTCGCGGTCAGGGCACGAAATTCGAAATGCCCTTGCGTACAGGTCCACACACTACCCTGACCACTCTCGTTGATGTTCGCGATACAAGCATGAGGCTCGATGTAACCCTGATGCGCCATCGGGATGTTGTAGTCTCCTTCGACGATTACATCGGCTTGTTCGAAACCTTCATCGACGTTACCCCGAGTTAAGGTCATCACTGCCGCGACATTGCTCGGTTTATCCGGCTTGTCTGGTAGGTTTTTGGTGAAACACTTTTCATCCAGCAAGGTTGCGTCGTCCGCCATTGCCTCATCCACACTGAGCACGGGGCGCAAAACTTCGTAACTGGCTTCAATGGCAAGAAGGGCTGCCTCGGCGCAGCGCTGTGATTTAGCGGCAACCGCCGCCACCGGGTGGCCGTGATACAAGACCTTGTCCCGGGCCATGATGTTTTTTCCGAGATCGTCCGGATCTTGCGGGAAATCGGCCCCTGATATCGCGGCGTACACGCCTTCCATTGCAAGCGCTTTACTCACGTCGATACGCTTGATCTTGGCGTGCGCATGGGGGCTGCGTAACACCCGACCATAGAGCATGTTGGGGAGGTTCAAGTCTGCTCCGAATTGCGCGCGACCGGTAACCTTGTCGACCCCATCAGGTCTGATGGGCCGAGTGCCAATCACTTTATAATCAACAGCTTCCGACACTTTCTTCAAGCCTCCTGTGAGCTATTTTTGCTAAAAACAGTGTTACGCTTGCTGGGCGAGTTCTTGTGCCGCGCCCTGCACTGCCCGAATGATCTTATCGTATCCGGTACAGCGGCACAGGTTACCAGCAAGCCAGTAGCGAATCGTCTCCTCGTCCGGATCCGGATTGCGGTCCAGCAGTGCTTTGGCTGCTACGATGAAACCGGGCGTGCATATCCCACATTGCAGCGCGGCGTGTTCCAGAAACTGCTGTTGAATCGGATGTAATCCATCTTCACCGGCAATGCCTTCGATTGTCGTTATCTCTTTGCCTTCGGCCTCGACGCCTAGCACGAGGCAGCTACACACCAGCCGTCCATCAATGAGCACGCTACAAGCACCACAATCGCCGGTAGCACAGCCTTCCTTGGTGCCCGTGCGGGACAACTCGTCACGCAGAATGTCCATCAGCGATTGCTGCGGTTCGCAGAGAAACTCCACGCTTTCGCCGTTGATCGACGATGATATTTGTACCTTACTCATGGATTCTCCCTCAACGTGCCTTGGCCCGGTCGCGCGCAATGGCGGTAGCGCGCCGGCAGAGCACGGCGACAACACGACGCCGGTATTCTACCGTACCACGCTTATCGGAAATCGGTGACGATGCCGCCGTGCAGGCTTCGCCCGCAGCCTGTAGTGCCGCGTCATCCAGTTGCGTGCCTGTGAGCGCCTCACCGGCTTGAGTGACTAACAATACCGTGGGCGCAACTGCGCCAATGGCAACCCGGGCAGCCGTGCAGTTCCCATTTTCATCTATGGTGACGCTCACCCCAACCCCCACAACGGCAATATCCATTTCAGTGCGGGGAATGAACCGTAAATACGCATCCGCGGTGCCCGGTGACGGGTTGGGAAACTTGAGTCCCAAAAGGAACTCATTGTTTTCGAGTACATTTTTGCCGACACCTGTTACAAAGTCTTCGACGGGTACCTCCCGATTACCACCGCTGGTGGCAATGATGCAGACACCACGGCTCGCGATGAGCGCCGGGATCGTATCCCCCGCAGGCGAAGAGTTGCACAGATTACCGCCGATGCTGGCCCGACCTTGAATCTGGGTTGAACCGATGAGATCGGCCGATTCAATCACCCCAGGGAAGAGGGCTTTGAGCTCTGCATTTTCGTTGAGCTGCGCACTCGGTATCGCGGCACCAATGAAGGTCTCCGTCGCCCCGATATCCAATTGATTCGTTTCCGCCACGCCTTTGATATCGACGAGCATGCGCGGCTGGGTATCGACGGTGCGCATCTGTACCAGAACATCCGTTCCGCCTGCCAGCACCTGCGCCCGCTTACCTTGGCTCGCATGTTCATCCAGCACCGCCAGCGCTTCTGCGACGCTCGATGGCGCCACATAAGCAAACGCTCCCATGGGTCCTCCAACTGTAGTCTTGAGTGAATGCGACGGAATCTAACACGAAGTTGGCAACCGTTGGAGACTTGCAGGCGCCAACAGTTGTTATAATTGCCGCGCCATGTCTGACCAAGCCTACGTCGATCACGTTCTGACCATCCAACATCGCTGGGAATCCGCCCTCGAGGTGGCGGGGTTTGGCGCCGCCATCGTTACGGCTGGAGAGCCCGCACCTTACTTCCTGGACGATCAAACGCCGGTGTTTCGCAACAACCCGCACCTGGCACAGTGGTTCCCCGACGATGATTGCGAACTCAGTGCGCTGCTGGTACGACCAGGCAAGCCACCACGGCTGTATTTTTACCAACCGGCAGATTACTGGCACCTCCCACCCGCAACACCAGACTGGGTAGCAGAGGCGCTTGACGTACAACTCTACGATGACGCCGCCAAGCTCGAGGCAGCCATACTCGCAGATAGCGAAAAGATAAACCGAGTGGCACACGTTGGGGAACACGCTTTCTCCAACCTGCCTACCGAAAACACCAACCCAGCCCTTTTACTCAACCACCTCCACTATCATCGGGCTTACAAAACACCGTGGGAAATAGCCTGTATGACACGGGCGACAGAACAAGCAGTGCAAGGACACCTGGCAGCGCGAGATGTTTTTTTTACGGGAGGCAGCGAATTCGACATCAATCTCGCATACCTCGCGGCTTCGCAGCAGACGAGCGCGGAATTACCCTATTCCAGCATCATCGCTCTGAACGAGCATGCAGGTGTGTTGCACTACCAGCACTACGATCGCACTCCTCCCGAACAGCATCGCAGCTTGCTGATAGATGCCGGTGGGCGCGATCACAGCTACGCGTCCGACATCACCCGAACTTACTCAGCCGTTGCGGGAAGTTTGTTTAGCGAACTGCTCACGGCGCTCGACGAAGCCCAGCAATCCCTCATCAGCGAGATTCGTCCCGGTCCTAATTACCTCGATCTCCACAAGCAGTTTCATGAACGGCTGGCGAGTATTCTGGGTGATCTGAACATCTGGCGCTGCACCGCTGCCAGTGCATTCGAGCGGGGTATGACCAATAGCTTTCTGCCCCATGGACTCGGCCACCTGATTGGGCTGCAGACACACGATGTAGCCGGTTTGCAATCGAGTGCGGAAGGTGGCATGAACCCACCGCCCGAACAGTATCCCGCGCTACGCCTCACCCGCCCCGTTGAGGTCGGGCAGGTTTTCACGATTGAACCTGGCGTGTACTTCATACCAGCATTACTTCAAGCACTTCGTAAAAGTTCCCAAGGCGCAGACGTCAATTGGCAGACGGTCGACGTCTTACGTCCCTGTGGGGGCATTCGCATCGAAGACAACGTACTCGTTACAGAGGACGGCGCGATCAACCTGACCAGGAACGCATTTCTGAACGCATGAAGTTCACAGTCGAGAGATTGTTCGATGACCCGCCGCTCACCGGTACCCTGCCCAGCGAAATGCAATTCTCCCCAGATGGAAGCCTGATCAGCTTTCTGAAGGTCGCCATCGATAACCGGGAACGGCTGGATTTGTGGCGTTACGATGTCGCGACAGGCAAATCTAAATGCTGGGTCAACGCGAGTGAGCTGATAGTCACCGCCGCCATGAGCGACGCCGAGAAGGCGGCGCGCGAGCGCACGAGACAATTCACCACTGGCATCACCAGTTACGCCTGGTGCCCCACCGGCAAGCGATTGTTGTTGGTGATTGACGGCAGTGGTTATCTGCTGGGTGTGGAAAGCGGCGAACTTGTCAGCTTCACACCCAGCAACACCCGCCAGACGGATTGTCGATTTTCCCCCAAGGGTCGCTTTATCACCTACGTTCGTGATCGAAACCTCTACTGCTACGACATTGCCAAAGGCAAAGAACGTGCTTTGACAAGAGACGATGAAGTCACCATATCCAACGGTGTCGCTGATTTCATCGCTCAGGAAGAAATGCACCGATTCGAAGCATACTGGTGGCGCGACGACGAGAAGTACCTCGCCTATACGCGGGTCGACGAAGCACCTATTGCAATCTCGCAACGTTTCGAGATCGACGCCGAGGAGATCAATGTGATCCCCCAACGTTATCCCTACGCCGGTGCAAACAACGCTGCAGTGCAACTGGGTATCCGAGACATGTCGTCGGGCGATACGAAGTGGATCAGATATAAAAACCACAAGGACGACTATCTTGCTCGCGTTGACTGGGCCGGAGACCAACTCGCCGTACAGACACAGTGCCGCGACCAGACCGAGCTCACTCTCAAGTTTTACGATGTGGCGGCAGCGCGCTGGCGCCACGGGCTGAGTGAATCATCGGACACCTGGGTGAACCTGCACGACAACTTCACCCATCTCGGCAAAGATAGATTTCTTTGGACATCGGAGCGTGACGGCTTCAACCATCTCTATCTACAATCTGGCAACGAGTTCACTCAACTGACCCGCGGCAACGGGCGCGTCGAACGCGTTCTCTATGCGGACGAGAACAAGGCATTCGTGAGTGGCTGGTTTGGCAGCCCCGTCGAGCAGCAGTTGTATGCAGTCCCGTTTGATGGCGCTCCCTTAGAGCTAATCACCTTGGAAAGCGGTTGGCATGACATCGTCATCGACCTCAACGGAGAACAATTCATCGACCGCCTGACGGCGCTCAACAACCCCGTCCAGGTCTCACTGCGATCGATCAAGTCGAGCAACAGCCATCCCATCGACGGTCAGTCGCTGGACAGCCAACATCCCTATTTTCCATACGTATCCGAGCACAGCACACCAACGCTCGGCACGCTGACGGCTGAAGATGGGCAGGAACTGCACTTCCGCCTCACCAGACCGAATACGCTCGGGAAGTCTCATCCTGTTGTGGTCTACGTGTACGGAGGACCGGGGGTACAACGCGTGCGCAACGAGTGGGCACCGATGTTGCTGCAGATGTTTCAGCAGCGTGGTTATGGCGTCATGGAACTCGACAACCGGGGCTCAAGCGGCCGGGGACGGATGTTCGAATCGCCCATCCACCTGAGACTGGGGGATGTCGAGGTCCGCGATCAGCTCGAAGGTGTCAAGTATCTGAAGACACTCTCTTGGGTCGACCCAGACAGAATTGGCGTGTTTGGCCATAGTTATGGGGGATTCATGACCATCATGTGCCTCGCCAAGGCACCGGAGGTTTTCAAAGCAGGCGTCTCTGTAGCACCTGTGTCGGATTGGTCGCTCTATGACACCCATTACACCGAACGTTATCTCGCGACCCCCGAATCCAACCCGGATGGTTACACGGCAAGCTCGGTGTTTCCTTACCTTGCAGATCTACAGGGTAAACTTCTGCTCATGCACGGAATGGCCGATGACAATGTATTGTTCACCCACAGCACGAAGCTCTACAAAGCGCTACAAGCGGCCAACATCCCATTCGAGATGATGACCTATCCCGGCGCCAAACACGCGCTTCAGGAACGCGACGTTTCCGTGCATCGTTTCAACCTGATACTGGATTTCTTCGAGCGCAATTTATGACCAACCAAGCTGCACAGAGAAGCACGCAACGCCGCCCCTGCCGATGGCCATACTTATTTCTTACCCTGACCCCAGGCTTACATCGTGTGGGTATGACGATCCGACTGTAAAGCGCCTGCGAGGTAGGTTTCGATTTTAGTACGCGCAACGTCGTCCTGATCGTTGAACTGAACGCCAATGCCCGCTGCCCGGTTACCCTGCGCGCCCTTTGGGGTTACCCAGACGACCTTACCGGCGACAGGAATTTTCTCCGCTTCGTCCATCAGGTTCAGCAGCATGAACACCTCATCCCCCAGGTGATAATCTTTTTTGGTCGGAATGAACAGGCCACCATTGCGGACGAAGGGCATATAAGCGGCGTACAGGACCGCTTTGTCCTTGATAGCCAAGGAGAGGATTCCGTTTCGTGCTCCGCGCTTTGCTGCCACTGTGCAAATGCCCTTTTTTACTACGACCGTGCGACGGCCTTTATTACGACATGCTCTCTGCTATGACGACCTGCCAGGGCTCACCAAGACTTATTATGAAGGAGCCGAGCCAGGATTAGTGTCCCACTGGTGCGCCACTTTACTCCGATCGAACACGCGACGATGTGCGTCACTGCTCGAAACCGTGTGCGCCGAACCCCCAGCTGCCAAATCTCGAGTTGAGAGCGTTTAAGAAACCGGACTGGATAGGCATCTTCGGCCCCACACTCAGGCCTGTCAATCAATCAAACGAGAACTCTGTCACGAAACGTACTCGGGCAATGCCCCGCAGATACCGATCAGTGGCGCCGCCCCAGAGACTGCCATTGCACCAATAGACGTTCCAGCAATAGCCGCGGGTTTGCGCTGTTGGTCGTTTCCAGCTGACGTCGCACCCAGAGCAGTTCATCGATGAATTTTAGCAGCGTTCGTGGGGCCGCGGACTCGAGTTCCGGTATCTTCAGATCACCTGCGACGAGCGCTTGCGCATAGCGGAACCAGCGACCGGTAAGAATCACTGGATCCATCTCGAGAAGACGCTGCACGTAAGTTGTGGGGCTGGGCGCCTGGACGATCTCGCCGAGCAAGCCCAGGAGGCTGGACTCGCCGTCATAATAACCCTGTAGAACCGAAATCGGTGCATCGCCATACTCAAACAGTCGCTCCTGCAGATCGGGGACGTCGAGTTTTTCGGCCAGCCAACTGCGAGCGAGAGCCGGTTGTGAACGAACCTTGAACAGTTGGCAACGGCTGCGAATCGTTGCCATCAAGCGACCAGGATGGCAACTGGCAAGCACGAGATAAGTATTTTTAGGCGGCTCCTCCAAGGTTTTCAACAACGCGTTTGCGCTGTTTCGATTAAGTGTGTGAGCAGCTTCGATCACCGCAACTTTTCGAGGTGCAATCTGAGAAGTGCCGACAGCAAACTCGTTGAGTTCGCGAATGGCGTCTATCTTGGTGACGGCCCCTTCCGGAGCAATCCACCGTAAATCGGGGTGGGCCAACTCTCTGGCAACGATGTCCGTCGGTTGCTCGAGCAAATGCAACGCGATCCAGTTGGCGAGTACGCACTCCCCCCACCCGGGAGCACTGACTACCAGCAACGCGTGAGGAAGTTGTTCTCTTGACAATAATTCTTCAACATGCTGGCGCACGGATTGTTGCCAAGGGAGGGTCTCCCTGCAAAGGTCCGATTGTTCCCAGAGATCAGATCCCTGCTTGTTTGCACTCATGATGAGTCGCTCAAGAATTCGCCGAGTAATACCCGCAAGCTCGTCTGCACCTCTGCAAGATCGACTGAAGCGTCCACCACCCGAATCCTCGGTTGACTCGCAGCTCGTTCGAGGTAAGCGGCTCGTACGCGTTCGAAAAACTCAACCTGTTCTCGTTCAAAGCGGTCGTGGTTGCGTGCAGCGATACGTCGGGCGGCAACCTCTACCGATACGTCCAGATAAATAGTGAGATCGGGTTGTAGCCCACCCTGGACGATATTCTCGAGCGACTCGATGACGTCCTGATCGAGTCCCCGACCACCGCCTTGATACGCATAAGTGGCATCCGTAAAGCGATCGCATACGACCCATTGGCCGGATGCAAGCGCAGGTTTGATGACGGTAGCGAGATGTTGAGCACGCGCTGCAAACATCAGCAGCAATTCACTCGTCCCGGTCATCGGTTCTTCCCTCACCGCAAGCAGTAGTTCGCGGATTTCTTCCGCCAGCGGGGTCCCGCCCGGTTCCCGGGTCGTGAGGACCGGATGACCGGCACCGGCAACCTCCTCAGAAATCAACCGAAGGTTGGTGGTTTTACCCACCCCTTCCGTACCTTCCAACGTTATGAACTTACCCTGCCCCATGGCGTCCTCAGCGTAACTGATACTTCCTGACCGCCGCCAGGTGATCCTCGAGACTCACTGAAAATTGGCTGCCTCCATCTCCCTGGGCAACAAAATAGAGATAATCCCCGCTCCCCGGATGTAAGGTGGCGGCGATGGAATTGATACCGGGTAATGCGATCGGCGTCGGCGGCAACCCCTTGTGAAAGTACGTATTGTAGGGCGTGTCTTCCCTCAGGTGCTTGCGGCTCAAGTTGCCATCGTAACGCTCACCAAGGCCATAGATCACACTCGGATCCGTCTGCAGATACATGCCCAGCTGGAGCCTTGTGGCGAACACCTG
>SMWK01000117.1 GCA_004356895.1 Gammaproteobacteria bacterium | reverse complement strand
TACGACTTCCGCCTAGCGATTTTTCGAACCTGCCAAAAAGCGTAGGAAACGATCTCGACGTACGGGGATGCACGATTCCTCAGGTATATTGCCGCAACTGCCAGCCGCACAATGTAATCAGCGGGCACTTCAAGCATTCCGGTCAGGTTGATTGGGCGGTTCTTTGTTCAATCGACCGCCAGTCAACTCTACTCGTCTACTGGGGCGGCTCGTCGGTGTCCGTTTTGGAGTTATCGACCACCGCCGACAAGCACTGGTTGCAGGGTATCGGCGGCGACGACATCGGATTCAGCCACAGTATCTCGACCGTTGATGCAAAGTACGTAACGGATCATGCTCGCTGGTACGGTGCCGAAGTTCCCCCAGTTCTCGATCATGAGGGGATCAATGACGGGTTCATAGAAAAGGGTTCCGTCGTCCGCTACTGGTATGAGGGCGAGTGGCTTATGTTGCAGGGAGCGGATTGAACACAGCACCACTTGGCTTCAGTCACGCTTCTTGCATTGGCGACGAGCGCGCCATAAGCGCGAGGTCGCACGCCTGTTTAAGGTAAGTCCTGCGACCTTGTACCGCGCTCTCGCGGCGTGAGGTTCACGCGCGTAAATCGGACCTCATGACTGGCGAGGGTAATCGTGCCCAAATACTAACTAGCCCCGTTACCGGCTCTTATTCGATGATTTCGATCACGTTCTGTTACCCAAGGTAACGAAACGCTCGACTTTCGCGGTTTTCCGCCTACAATTGCCCCGACCAAACTGGTTAGACCAGATTGTTGGACGTGGTTCATGAGTACGAAACACGATCACATCGCCGAATCGAAGCGGCCTCGCAAAACAGCCAAAATCCGATAGAGGTTGCCGCATCATGATGCGCAAATTGATCATCCCCGCCCTCGTCATCATCGCGTCGATATTGGCTGCGGTCACGCTCATGGCGACAAACCCTCAGCTTGAGCTCGACGTACCCGCACCCGTGCCGCCGACCGTTCGCGTCATGGACGTCGAGCCCAAGTCCATCCAGTTGACCGTCCAATCCCAAGGAACCGTCGAGCCCAGCACCGAGAGCGAGCTCATCCCAGAAGTCTCCGGTCGCGTGATCTGGATGTCGAAATCGCTCGTCAATGGCGGCTATTTCGAAAAAGGTGCGGTGTTGTTGCGGCTTGAAGACGACGATCACCGCTCGTCTCTGCGAAGAGCCAAAGCCTCACTCACGCGAGCCGAGGCAGAGTACCAGCACGCGCGGTTCGAATATCAGCGTATGCAGAGTTTGGAAGATCGCCAGCTCGCCAGCCGCTCCCAAATAGAGAACACGCTACGCGCTTCCAGGGTGACCGAAGCCACGTTACAAGACGCGCGGGAGAACTACGCGCAAGCCGTTCGTGACCTCGAACGCACCCAACTGAAAGCGCCGTTCACCGGTCTCGTGCGCCACGAATCAGTGGACATCGGCCAACTCGTCGGCCGCGGTTCGGCTGTCGCAACCATTTATGCAAGCGACCAAGCCGAAGTGCGATTGCCAATCGCCGACCGGCAATTAGCATTCCTAAACCTGCCTGTTGGCCACCGTGGAGAGCTACCACTCGACCAACAGCCCAACGTACGATTGAGCGCGGAATATGCGGGCCGGATGTTGGAGTGGTCCGGTAAGATCGTTAGAACCGAAGCACAGATCGATACGTCGACCCGCATGGTGCACGTGATTGCGCGCGTGATCAACGAAGACCAGGTAGTCCCCTTATCGGTTGGACTATTCGTCAAGGCCGATATTGAAGGTCTGCTCGTGGATGATGTCGTCGTACTGCCCCGCAACGCACTGCGCACCGGCAATCGCGTGCTCGTGGTCGATGATGACAACAAGCTGCGCTTCCGTGAAATCGAGACCTTGCGTTTCTACCAGGACGATGTGTTCATCAAAGCCGGTTTACAACCTGGTGAGCGGGTCTGCATATCGCCGATGCAAACGCCCATCGAGGGCATGACCGTCAATCCCGTCTTCGACAGCGACATCGCCGCGGGCTAATCCATGCACACTGCTATCGCTTGGTTCATCCGTAACCCGGTTGCCGCTAACCTGTTGATGTTCATTCTCCTCATTGGCGGGGCAGTGGGGTTGCTAACCGTCAACCAGCAAGAGTTCCCCAACATGGACGTGCAGGTGGTGTCGATCACGGTTCCGTACCTGGGCGCTGCCCCCGAAGAAGTCGAGCAAGGGGTTTGCATCCGCATCGAGGAAGCGATCGAAGGCATCGAGGGTATCGATAAGATTCGCTCGACCTCGAGCGAAGGCACTTGTTCGGTTCAAGCGGAGCTAAATCTCGATGCCAACGAGATCGTCGCGCTTAACGAAATCAAAAGCCGCGTCGACGCCATTAACAGCTTTCCCGCGGAAACGGAAAAACCCATCGTATCGAAGATGACGATGAGCCGAACGGTGCTGGAAATTGCACTGTCAGGCAATGCCGACGAGCGCATCTTGAAGGAAGTTGGGCGTCAGATTCGCGACGACATCGTCGCGATCGAGGGCATCTCCCAAGTCACGCTCACCTATATCCGACCTTACGAGATCTCAATCGAGATTTCTGAATATGCGCTGCGCCGCCATGGACTTACGCTCGATCAAGTTACACAAGCCGTGCGCGACACCTCCCTCGACATGCCGGGGGGCACGATCAAAACCGCGGGTGGTGAGATTCTCATTCGTTCCAAGGGGCAAGCCTATCGGGGCGAAGAGTTCGAGCACATCGTCGTCATGACCCGGGAAGACGGCACCAAGGTGACGCTCGGAGAGATCGGCGAAATCCGTGACGGCTTCGCGGAAGGAGATCTATCGGCACGCTTCAACGGCGAGGCCAGTGTGGTCATCAAGGTGACCCAAGTTGGCTCTGAGGATCTGCTGCAGATCGCGGACGAAGTGAAGGCATACGTTAAGGAGATTCGTCCCTCCATCCCGGAAGGTTTAAGCCTCACGATCTGGTCGGACAGCTCTGCGAAACTTATCGAACGCATCAGCACGTTGAACAATACGGCGGGCGGCGGCTTGCTGCTAGTGCTCCTCGTTCTGGCGTTGTTCTTACGCTTTCGCTTGGCCATGTGGGTAGCGGCCGGTATCCCTATTGCCCTGCTCGGCACCATCGCCGTCTTCCCTTACGCCGACATCATGATCTCGACCATGACCATCATGGGGTTCATTTTGGTGCTCGGTATTCTCGTTGATGACGCCATTGTCGTCGGCGAGCGTGTCTATGCACACGAGCAGATGGGCAAGTCGCCAGTACAAGCGGCCATCGACGGAACCTGGGAAGTCTCTATTCCCGTCATCTTCGGCGTGCTCACGACAATAGCCGCGTTCTTACCCCTCATCTTTGTCGCCGGGCGCATAGCCAATATGATGTTCGCCCTCGGCATCGTGGTAATCATCAGCTTGTTCTTCAGCATCATCGAATCTCAGTTGATCTTGCCGTCCCATCTGGCGCATCGCAAGCACGAGGAGGCAGACCATGGGTTCGGCAAGTTTTGGAACGGCATTCAGGGCTGGTTATCGGACGGCCTACAGAATCTCGCCAATCGCTACTACATTCCGCTCGCTCAGAAAGCCATCGAATGGCGCTATGTCAGCGCCTCGATCGGCGTCGCGGTTTTGGTCTTGGCCGTCGCACTGGTCGCGAGCGGACGCGTTGTATTCGGGTTTTTTCCCTCCGTAGAAGGTGATCGAATTTATGCCGAGCTGGAGATGCCTGAAGGGGTTTCGGTGGCCGTCACCACGCGTGCAGCCAAGCAAATGGAACGAGCAGCTCAAAGGCTAGGTGACGAGTACACCCAAGCGCTCGGGCTCGACCGCCCATTTATCACCAATCAACTAACCAGCATCGGCACGAACGTCAACCGTAGCGGTCCACCCCGTCCCGAAGGAGCAGGGCGCAGCAACTTCGCCGTGATCGTCATCGAGCTGGTGCCGCTCGCGGAACGCCAGAACATGAGCGCGAAGGTCGTCGCCAACCGGTGGCGCGAGCTGGTCGGCGATATTCCGGACGCGGTGAAGCTGTCGTTCAGCGCTGACATGTTCTCGGCTGGAGAACCTATCAACCTGGAATTGAGCGGCAAGGACGTCGAAGATCTTCGCAGAGCCGCAGCGGAGTTACGCACAGAGCTCGCACGCTACGATGGGGTTTTCGACATTACCGATTCGTTCCGAGCCGGTAAGCAAGAAATCAAACTCAGCCTTCTGCCGGAAGCCCGCAACCTCGGCTTGACGATGAGCGATTTGGCACGTCAAGTGCGTAGCGCCTTTTACGGTGCAGAAGCGCAACGCGTGCAACGTGGGCAAGACGACGTACGCGTGATGGTGCGATTTCCGGAATCGGAGCGCACTTCGATCGGCAATCTGGAAGACATGTACATCCGCACGCCGGACGGCAAGGAAGTGCCTTTCTACAGCGTCGCCTCGTTTGAGCTGGGTCGCGGTTATTCGTCGATCAAGCGCACCAACGGTCGCCGGGTCGTGAACGTCATTGCCGATGTCGATCGCGCTACGATTCACCCCGAAGAGGTGATGCGTAACATCAAAGCCGAAGTGCTTCCCAAACTACAAGCCAATTATCCACGAATGGACATTGGCTCAGCCGGTGAGCAAGAGGAACGTGCCAAAGCACAATCCGGATTGCTTCGTGGGCTGCTGTTTTCGCTGGTGATGATCTACGCACTGCTTGCCATCCCCTTGAAAAGCTATATCCAACCACTCGTGATCATGGGCGTCATCCCGTTTGGGGCCGTCGGGTCCATCGTTGGCCATTGGATAATGGGCATCGACCTCATGTTCTTCTCGGCACTCGGTATCGTCGCCTTATCCGGGGTCGTCGTGAATGCGAGCCTGGTGCTGGTGGACTACGTCAACCGGCGCCGCCGTGAAGGGATGGACGTGGACGAGGCTCTGATCACGTCTTGTTCCATTCGGTTCCGGCCGATCTTTCTGACATCGGTCACGACCTTTGTCGGGTTGATTCCGCTGATGAGCAACATAACGCCCAATACGGCACCGTTCGTCCCCATGGCTGTTTCACTGGCTTACGGCGTACTGTTCGCCACCTTCATCACGCTGCTCTTGGTACCGGTCCTCTACCGTATCGCTGAAGATGTTTTCGGGTGGGATGCCGTCGCTCAGGGTGTCGAGGAACCTGCAGAAGCTCGTAGGCACGAGGATATCGCTCCCCTGAATCACCCGTAGCTCGATCTTTCACTTCTCGTCACCGGACGTGGGCTTGCAACTTGGGGTTTGAAGCCATTTGGCTCGTCGGGCCAAATGTGACCTTAACGTCTCGCGTTACTTAAGATTTAGTAATTTATCCCGACCCCTCAACTGGCTAGGTGAGGTGCGAAGGCTAAGTTACGGTTCCCGGTGAACCCACACATGCTGAGACACGCTTGTGGGTATGCCTTGGCTAACAGGGGGATGGATACTCGCAGCTTACAGGCTTACCTGGGCCATGCTTCGATTACTCACACAGTCAGGTATACCGAAATGTCACCAACCAGGTTCAAGGGGATCTGGC
>SMWK01000116.1 GCA_004356895.1 Gammaproteobacteria bacterium | reverse complement strand
TAGAGGATGGCGGATCACTGGTCTGTTGTGGGGACATGCCTGGCAAGACAAATCGCATGGAGGCATGCGATCGATTGGCAGGCCATCTTAGGAGCAGGCAGGGCGTCGTTGATCTTGGCGACGGACGCCTGTTCTATTCACCAGGCAATCTGTTTACAGAGCACTGGGCGATAGAGTCTGCCCAACGCCTGGGCTTCGACTCTCCTGTCAGGGTTCGCGGTTCCGCCAGGTTTTTTGTTCATGACTATGCCGATGGCTTTTTTCTCTGGTGTTTTGGCTTTGAGCGAAGTGCAGGACCGCACAAGAACATTGTGGAATTTGCCGGACACAGAGTTGAGATTTCGCTGGGGTCAAAGACTGCCGGCGTGATGCATGTGCGAGGAGGCAAACTCCAAAGCGCTATGTTTAAGGGAGTCAACGAGGTGGAGGACATTGAATCGTCGGTGACCATCCGGTTTGAAAACCGGGAGCATCATGCCAGTGGTGACTGGTTGCAATTTTTTTGAGCGCCAGTCGATCGGCCTGGTGGCACGGTTAATCCAGCGAGCAACGCAGACTTTAATCGAAAGCCCACTTTTACGCCTGTGGAGCCATCGATCGTTTTTATAGAATAGCGCTCACCTTTTTTGGTGTAAGCAATCCAATAGGGAAGGGCGATTTCCGAAACCGTGACCTGGCGGATGTTGAGCTCCCGACCGAGGGGTTGTTTGAACGCTTCCCTCAACACAAGCTGCATAATTTCTTCGCGAGCGATTTCTTGCGCGCTTTCGGCATCAAGTCGTGGCTCAATCAGGTAGTCGCGCGGTTCACCGTGGGCGTGGAAATCCGGTTTGAAGCCATCGTCAGGTACGACAACGACGCCGGTAACAGCGTCACACAGAGCGCGTAGCCGGCTGGTCCGATTCGAACGGGAAATCTCAAATGTGTGGAGAAAGAACGGCAGGTAGACGAGCTCAATACGCTGCAGCGGAGCGGCTCTTTGAAACAGGCCTTTCTTTGAGAGCTTTTCGAGCGCCTGGTGCTCGCTAATGACGGGGTGCACGTATTTCATGTCAGTGTTTTGCTTTATCGGTCCTGCTGGCAATCAGGAATCCGCCCCCCACCAGCCCAATGACCGCACCGCAAATGAGATTTGTCAGCTTACCCGCCATGGTGGGCGAGACTGGAATGGCAAGCAGTACACAGGCCGCAAAAACGACCAGGAAAATTCCTATGATTCGCGCCGGGTTGATGGGTTTCTGATCCATAATCCTAAAAATACAAATAGAGTGAAACTTGAACGGTCATGATCACGATGACCCAAAGCCTGAGATCACGCCATAACGCCCGGTCCTCGGCACCGCGAAATACATACTCCTTGCTCATGGATAATCCAAAAATCGTGATCAAGACGAAATACGCCATAAAAAATAATCGTGCCGTGCTCAAAGAAAGGTCGTGAGCCCAACGGAAATCCAGGATGTATTCAACCATTGGCCCGCTCCCTCAGCGCTTGCTGCATATCGGAATCCGCCATTACCAGGCCATACACAAGCCCATGAAGCTGTTTGTCCGGCTTTGGGGTAGTGACGTACGACACGCCCACCAAAGAGACGAGCGTGAATACGAAAGACCAGAAGGAGACGAACAGAAACGGATCCTCGATGCTGAATATCCGGTCCGCAAAGAAACTCATGGCGCCGGCCGTCGCAACACCAAACAGCAATCCCCAGAAACCGGCCCACGGCGTACAGCGTTTCCAGAAAATACCCAGCAGAAGCAACGCAAGTGTCGGTCCCTGGAAAAACGACAGCAGCGTTTGCACATATACATACATGCCATCGAAAAGTTCGCTGATTCGAGATGTGGCCACGCCGAATATCAGGGCGGTAAGC
Organism: Gammaproteobacteria bacterium; assembly: GCA_004356895.1. Taxonomy (GTDB): domain Bacteria; phylum Pseudomonadota; class Gammaproteobacteria; order Pseudomonadales; family Azotimanducaceae; genus SMWK01. The sequence continues at coordinate 3,397 of SMWK01000116.1, read as the reverse complement.
ATGAATAGTCTGCCTACCCTTAACAGGTCAGTATCACTTGCTTGCGTGTTGAGAAATTGCTGGTAGATATCCTTCGCCCAAAGGGTTGAGATGCTGTTCAGCATAGAGTCCAGCGACGACATCATTGCGGCCATAAACGCGACAAACATCAGCCCCGCCATTCCTGGTGGCAGCAATTTCTTTATCAACATCGGCATTACGGTATCGCCATCTTCAATACCCGTGCCGTACAGAGCCAGGGCGATAAGTCCCGGTGTGACCACGAGCACGGGAATGAACGCCTTGAAGCCGGCGGCAAAAAGCATAGACGCCTTGGCATGCCACTCATTCTTGGCGGACAGGGTTCGTTGAATGATGGTCTGGTTGCCGACAAAATAGGCCGTTGACATCACAAGGCCCAGACCAAACAGGATGCCGGTCCACGGATAGGGCGTGGCTGTATCTGCCGGTAAAAACAGGTCAAAGTGCCGCTCGTAGCCCGGCCCCAGCGCAGTGACTTTTTCCACCAGGGCATTCCACCCGCCAACTTCCCAAAGACCAAGGGCCACGATGGCAAAGCCACCGACAAACATGAGTACCAGTTGCACCACATCCGTGAGGACGACGGCGGTGAGGCCGCCCGTGAACGTATACAGGCCAATAACGGCTGCGGAGATCAACACAGCGGTCCAGTAGTCCCAACCCATGAGACTCTGAAAAAGCAGCCCTAAGCCGTAGAACACCACGCCGAGGTCGAACATGATGAAAAGGATCCAGATGACAGATTGCGCGGTACGAACACTGAGGTTGTAACGGCGACCGAGAAACTCGGGAATCGTGTAGGCGCCGGAACGCCAATAAAACGGCACAAAGATGAATGCGGCGAGGATCATCGCGGGAAAACTGCCGATCCAATCGAAGTTAGCGACCGCTATCCCGTATCGATAGCCCTGGCCTGCAACCCCGAGCATGTCCAGCGCGCCAATGTCTGAAACGACTATGGACATGCCAATAGCCCAGAAAGGCAGTATGCGGCCCGCCAGGAAGTAATCTGAGGATTCTTTTATATAACGCGACAAGTACAGGCCGAGGATCACGATGCCGACGAAGTACACAGCGACAATTAGGTAGTCGATCCAGAGAAGCTGCATCACCTAAAGCCAATGTTGTCGAGTTGAGTCTGTTATTGGAGCACTTCCTGACTTTGCTGACAATTCAGATTCGTACCGGTAGCTCACGAAGGATGCTGTCAGCTTAGATCTTCCAGGTCCCGGCGCAGTTGATTGAGCAGCCCGGCCGATGGCGCAGCATAGGCTTCGATCCATCGCTCGTAAATTCTCTGGATCGGGCCTACATCCAGGTAATTCCAGCGACAGCGGCCTGCTTTTTTACTGATGACAAGCCGTGCATTTTCGAGCACGCGTAGATGCTGCATCACGGTCGTGCGGTCCAGATGAGGGAGGCGCGCATCGAGATCCCCGGTCGTCATCGGTCCGTCACGCAACAAGTCGAGGATGCGCCTGCGATCCTTGCCCGACAACGCCTTGAAGACGAGGTCGTCCTGGGCCTCTGCGTTACCGCGCTTGCTATCTTGTCGTGCCATTTGACAATCATGTTATAAAATTATAACGTAATAATCAATACCAACAATGCTGCAGCAGAGGGAGCCGCCATGGCTCGCAATTACACGCTACACACGAAGATTCTCCGTCCGGTAAGCGAGGTTTTCGACGCAATCGTATCGCGCGATAAGCTGTGCCAGTACTTCACCGAGACGGCCAGCAGCGACATGGAAGAAGGTGCACAGATCGATTGGCACTGGAGCCACCATGAACCCACGTTCCCGGTCGTAGTGGACAAGATCGTACCGAATCGATTGATTCGGCTAACGCTCGACTCCGGCGCCTGGGGAAAGACCATCACCGAGAGCTATGAGGTCGCGGTGATCTTCGAATTTGAGGCACTCGACGACAGCAGTACGATGCTGTCCATCAGCGAGGAAGGCTGGAAAACGGATGCTGATGGCCTGAAAGGTTCACACGACAACTGTGGCGGCTGGTCGCACATGGCGACGTGCCTGAAGGCCTGGATCGAGCACGGGATCGATTTGCGCTGAGCATTGCAACGCGACCCAAAGGGATCGCGCCCCGCGCCCCGCGTTCTGGTAGATTGCCGGAAAGGAGAACTTTAGTTACTCCTGACTAAAGGTTCCCGCAGAGGAGCGAATCCATTGACCGCAACACGTGATTCTCTAAGTCGACCGTATCGGCGCGTCTGTTTTGCCGCGATTCTCCTCGGGCAGGTGACCACAGCCATGTCTCAGGCGCCCATCATTCAGCCGGGCGCACCGGGCGACTCTGTGCGGGAGCTCAGTGCCGAAGAGGCAGTCGAAATTGCTGATTCAGGCCACTCACCTGCTGACGCGCAGTTCATGCAGGACATGATCCCGCACCACCACCAGGCTATCGAGATGGCGGAACTGGTGGCCGATCGCACCAACCGGCCAGAGTTGATCGATGTAGCGGGGCGCATCAACGCCTCGCAGGGTGATGAGATCGAATTCATGCAGAACTGGTTGCGACAGCGCGACGAGCACGTGCCGGATCCCACCGCACACGACGCAATGCTCACAAGCCACACGATGGCCGGCATGGCCACACCGGAGCAGATGGCCGATCTCGCACTAGCGGATGGAACGGACTTCGACCAGCCGATCCTGCAGTTGATGATCACCCATCACAAAGGCGCAGTGAAGATGGTCAATTGGCTCCTCGAACAGCCGGGCGCGGTATACGACCCGGTGTTGTTCGAATTTACGACCGACGTCACCAACGACCAGATTGCTGAGATCGAACGCATGAACGCGCTGCTGATCGGATTGTCTTCCGACCCACGCGCGGGACTAAAGGCCGGGCTCGATGACGCCGGCACAGCAATCCTGAACCTGCGGCTGGTGGGGACGTTGCCGAAACCGCCAGGATTCTTCGACCCGGCGAACCCTGCGAATCGGAAGTCGCCGCCCATGATTGCGGACACGTCACCGACGATAGAAGGCAACGATTCCGAGAAAATTATTGACGCGGACGACGAGCGTTCATCGCTTTTGGGCTTCTCCAACACGGACATGGCTTTTGCCGGTGACGTGCTGGTGGCTGGCAGCTACCACGGCTTCAACATCTACCGACTGCTCGAGGGCGGAATGCCGAGGCACGTTAGTTCGGTGGTTTGCCCGGGCGGGCAGGGCGACGTTTCCATTGTCGGCGATCTCCTGATCATGTCGGTAGAACAGACGCGTGGTCGCCTCGATTGTGGGCTTGAAGGTGTCCGCGAGGACGTCAGCGAGGAGCGCTTCCGCGGCATTCGCATCTTCGACATCAGCGATCTGACGCGGCCAAAGCAGGTAGGCGCGGTGCAAACC
>SMWK01000115.1 GCA_004356895.1 Gammaproteobacteria bacterium | reverse complement strand
TTGCGACGGCACGCGAAGCGGCTAAGCGCAGCAAGGAGATGCGCCCCTTCGATGTGCAGATTATCGGTGCCATCACCCTGCACGAAGGACGTATCGCCGAGATGCGGACGGGGGAAGGTAAGACGCTGGTAGCGACGTTACCCGCATACCTCAATGCGTTGTCGGGTCGTGGCGTCCATATCGTAACAGTCAACGACTACTTGGCGCGTCGTGATTCCCAGTGGATGGGTCCCGTCTACGAAGCGCTGGGCCTGACGGTGGGTGTCGTGCAGTCAAATCAGGATCCACTCGAAAAGCGTGCCGCCTACCGGGCAGACGTCACCTATGGGACAAACAACGAGTTCGGCTTCGACTATCTGCGCGACAACATGGCTTTTACGCTTGAAGACAAATTCCAACGAGATATGCACTACGCCATCGTCGACGAAGTGGATTCCATCCTCATCGACGAGGCTCGAACGCCTTTGATCATCTCAGGTCCATCTGAGGAAAACACAGAACTCTACAAAAAGATCGACAAACTGGCGCCGCGTCTCAAGCAGCAACCATTTTCGGAAGCCAAAGATCAGGAAGTGGAGGTAGCAGGCGACTTTGTGGTGGATGAGAAGAACCGCCAGGTCGAACTGACGGAGAACGGCCATCAACTTGTCGAGGACGAGCTTGCGCGGCTCGGATTGCTCGAAGAAGGAGACAGCCTGTACGCCGCTGCGAATCTCAATTTATTGCACCATGTTCACGCTGCGCTCAAAGCGCATGCGCTGTTTAAGCGCGATGTAGATTACATGGTGACCAATGGCGAGGTCGTAATCGTCGATGAACATACCGGTCGTGCCATGCCAGGCAGGCGGTGGTCGGATGGCATACACCAGGCGATTGAAGCCAAGGAACGTGTGAACATCCAGAATGAAACACAAACGCTCGCCTCGACAACTTTTCAGAACTACTTCAGGTTGTATGAAAAGCTGGCAGGGATGACGGGTACCGCTGACACGGAAGCGTTCGAATTCCGTCAAGTATATGGATTGGATGTAGTCGTCATTCCGACTCACCAGCCGATGATCCGGGAAGACAACAACGACCTCCTGTATCTCACTATCGGTGAGAAGTACGATGCAATCGTCGAGGATATCAACGGGTGTATCGAGGTCGGCCAACCGGTATTGGTTGGCACGGCGTCCATCGAATCGTCCGAGTTGCTCTCCGTTGAGCTGAACAAACGCAAAATCCAGCACAGCGTACTGAATGCCAAGCAACACGAACGTGAAGCAGACATCATCGCCCAGGCAGGAATACCCGGAACCGTGACGTTGGCGACTAATATGGCCGGCCGAGGAACCGACATCGTTTTAGGTGGCAACTGGGAAGCAGAAATTCAATCGCTGAGCGATCCTGGCGAAGCAGAAATTTTACGGGTGAAAAGCGCATGGCGCGATAGACACAACGAGGTCATCGAAGCGGGCGGATTACACATCATCGGCACCGAACGCCACGAGTCACGACGTATAGACAACCAACTGCGCGGCCGTTCGGGCCGGCAAGGCGACCCGGGTTCCAGTCGGTTTTATCTGTCCATGGAAGACAACCTCATGCGGATCTTCGCATCTGATCGAGTCCGTGGAATCATGCAATCGATTGGCCTGGAAGACGGTGAAGCCATCGAACACCGCGTGGTCAACAATGCGATCGAGAAAGCGCAGCGCAAAGTCGAAGGGCACAACTTCGACATAAGAAAGAACCTGCTCGAGTATGACGATGTTTCCAACGATCAGCGGCAGGTGATTTATCAGCAGCGCAGAGACCTGATGGCAGCGGACGATATCTCTGACACGATTGACGGGATACGCGAAGAGATTGTTTACGACTTGATTGGCGAATACATCCCGCCGCAAAGCATAGAAGAACAATGGGATATCGAGGGTCTGGAGCAGGCCTTTCAAGTGGAGTTCGCAAGCCAGCAACCCGTCCGGGGTTGGTTGGACGAAGACGACTCACTCAACGAAGAATCACTGAGCAGGAAGATCCTCGCTCAAGTTGAGGAGGAGTGTAAATCGAAGGAAAAACATTGGCGACAGCATGGTATCGATATGCGCGTTGTCGAGAAACAGATCATGTTACAGATCCTCGATCAACGGTGGAAAGAACATCTGGCGACAATGGACCACCTCCGGCAAGGCATCCATCTGCGCGCTTATGCTCAGAAACAACCAAAACAAGAGTACAAACGGGAGAGCTTCGAGCTATTCCAGGAACTTCTACACGACATCAAACGGGATGTGGTTCGTTTATTGTCGCGCGTACAGATTGAAACGCCTGGGGCGGTGGAAGAAGCTGAACGTAGGCGTCGAGACCAGGCGGAAGCGAGGATGCGCTTCTCACACGCGGAGTCGTCTGCGTTGCAATCCAAAGCAACCGAGGAGCCGGAACCTGATAAGCCGGAAACGTTTGTGCGCAGTGAACGAAAGGTGGGGCGCAACGAACCATGCCCGTGCGGATCAGGCAAGAAATTTAAGCGCTGCCACGGCAAGGCCGCGTAAGTGGCCGTGAATCTACCCGCGCTGGAGGCTGTCCTCGCTGTCCCTGGCGTTCGCGTTGCAGCGTCTCCGGGCGCTATCAAACACCTTGGGCGTGATGACATCGCGCTGCTGGTGCTTGCGGAGGGTTCGACGGTTTCCGGGGTGTTCACCCGCAACAGCTTTCGTGCAGCACCCGTACAGGTTGCTGAATCGCGAATTGCCAGCGGTGGTATTCGCGCGCTGATCATCAATAGTGGCAACGCTAATGCAGCCACGGGAGCACCCGGTGTACAGGACGCGCTGGCTGTGTGCGCGCAGGTGGCGCAACTTCTCGGTGTGCCGGAGGAGTCTGTCATCCCGTTTTCAACCGGAGTGATCGGCGAACGATTGCCCGTGAAAAAGATGGTGAGTGCGCTGAGCGTTGCACAGGAAAAGCTGTGCGACGATAGCTGGCCAGCTGTCGCCCGTGCCATCATGACCACAGATACAGCCCCCAAGGCAGTCAGCCAGGTGGTTCTCGTGGCCGGGCATCAGGTAACGATTACCGGCATGGCCAAAGGGGCCGGCATGATGAAGCCGGATATGGCCACGATGTTGGCGTTCATCTGCTGCGATGCCGCTGTTGAACAAAGTTGTTTAAACGAGTTGACTCGTGAGGTTGCGGCAAAATCGTTCAACCGGATTACCATTGATGGCGACACCTCGACGAACGACTCGTTTATTATCTGTGCAACCGGAATAGCTGGCCAGCCACAGATCTCGAGTTCTACCCATGCAGCCTACAACGAGCTGCGAGATGGGATCCTTGATGTGGCAACCGAGTTGGCTCAGCGCCTGGTACGCGACGGTGAAGGCGCCACAAAATTTGTTACGGTTCGTGTCTGCGGTGGAGCGGAGCCTGGGGAGTGTCTTGCAGTCGCTTACACGATTGCTGAGTCCCCGCTGGTGAAAACAGCCATGTTTGCGGGCGACGCGAACTGGGGCCGCTTCTGTATGGCCATTGGTCGCGCGGGTGTACAAGACCTCGATACCACAGGCGTAGCTTTGTATCTCGACGATGTCTGTGTCGCAAGAAACGGCCTGATTGCACCAACTTACGAAGATGCCGCTGGAACCGCAGTCATGGCTAAGGACGAATATGTTGTTCGAGTCGAACTTGGGCGCGGCGCCTGCGAAGAGGTTGTTTGGACTTCAGATCTAACCCATGAATACATTCGCATCAACTCTGAATATCGGACTTAAGTCTATAAGCAGTCGCAAAAATAAGACCGCCTGTAATGCCAGGACGACATTTCTGAGACCACTATTAGTCCTCCCCCAAATCCCCCGAAGGGACCCCATCGGTCGAGGCGTCACCCGGAATTAAATGTCGCTCATCCGCCCAGGAACCGAAATCGATCAACTTGCAGCGTTCGGAGCAAAATGGTCTGAATTCGTTAGCCTGGGTCCACTTGACACGGTCCCCGCAGGTAGGGCAGTTGACGATTCGAGGGGTGGTGTCTGTCATGTTGCTAGCTCCAGATAAGTTTGGTGCAGGGCCCCTACCTGTGCGTCCAGGTGGTTCAGTTCGCGATCGTTCAGTATGACATCGTCCGCGTGCGCTAATCGCTCCGCCCGGCTTGCCTGAGTGCTCATGATGGCACGAACCTGGGTTTCGCTGTTGTGATCGCGCGTCATCGTCCGTTTCAGCTGCAGTGCCTCGCTCGTGTCTACGACAAGAACTCGGTTGCATAGTCTGTGATTACCTGTCTCCACTAACAGTGGGTTGACGAGCATGACGTAGGCTGATGCGGCCGCCCTGAGTGCCGTACGAAGATACTTCCCGATCAGCGGATGGGTCAGTTGCTCAAGCCAGGTGCGCTCCGCAGGATCTGCAAAAACGCGCTGACGCAGCAGAGCGCGATCCAGGTTATTGTCGGCACCAACGACTTCACCGCCAAAGTGTTCCGCAACCGCACGAAGTGCCTCGCTGCCGGGTTCGAGTACTGCGCGAGAGGCGAGATCGGCATCCACCACAACGATGCCTAATGATTCGAATCGTTGGGACACGGCCGATTTGCCGCTGCCGATCCCGCCGGTGAGTCCGACGACGAATTTACTCATGACCCGTGTATCAAGCCGGAAACCGGTCAGCCCAAAAAGAGGGCCATCACGTTATCACGGGCTACCAGCGAAACCCATCCGGACACAGCGAGGAAGGGTCCAAACGGGATCGGTTGGGCTGTTGCGCGTTTTCCGGCTAAAGCCGTAAACAGGGCGTACAACAGACCGACGATCGATGCGATGAGTATGACGGCGGGAAGTACCTGCCAGCCGAGCCACGCACCGATGGCGGCGTAAAGCTTGAAGTCCCCATACCCCATACCTTCTTTGCCGGTGATGAGCTTGAAGGCCCAATACGTGCTCCAGAGAAAGAGGTAACCCACAATCGCCCCGATTATCGCAGAGGACAGGTCGGTGAACCCCCCAAACAGGTTGGTGATAAGCCCAAGCCACACCAGTGGCAAGGTAAGTTGATCAGGCAGCAGCTGCGTGTCGTAGTCGATGAAGGCGAGTGCAATAAGCGTCCAGGCGTACACCACAACCGCCAGCCCCAACCAGGTAAATCCAAAAATGCCCAACCCCCATACCGTGAGCACGCCGGTCAGTAGTTCCACCAATGGATAACGAATTGAGATCCGCGAGCTGCAGTTTGCACAGCGCGCCTTGAGAAACAGCCAGCTCAATAGAGGGATGTTCTGCCAGGCTGTGATTTGGTGTCCGCAAGCCGGGCAGCGTGAGCGTGGCACCAGTAGATTGAAACTCTTGCCTTCAGGCATGTTCCCTGTGAGGTTCAGGAGAGTGCGCGCTTCCACTTCCCACTCCCGATGTAACATCACGGGTAGTCGGTAAATGACGACGTTCAGGAAACTCCCGATCGACAGGCCGACCCAGATGACGAGAAAAAAAACCAGCCAGCCGTAGGCCAACAGTTGCTCGGAGATCACGGTGGGGTCGCTTAATTCTACGCGCTGAAACTATGCGAATTAGTGGGACAGAACACTAACTCAGCCACCAACGACTGCACCCAGTTGAAAGATGGGTAGGTACATGGCAATGATCAGTCCACCGATCAGGACGCCCAGTACGGACATGATCATGGGCTCCATCAACGCCGTGAGGTTATCCACGGCGTTATCTACCTGCTCTTCGTAGTAGTCCGCGGATTTTGCCAACATATCGTCGAGCGCACCGGCTTCCTCGCCGATTGCCACCATTTGCACGATCATGTTGGGGAACACGCCCGTGTTGCGCATCGAGAAATTCAGTTGTTGGCCGGTAGATACATCATCGCGGACCCGGTAGACGGCGTTGGTATAAACACAGTTACCGGTGGCTCCTGCAACCGAGTTGAGCGCGTCCACCAACGGGACCCCCGCGGCAAAGGTCGTTGCCAGGGTGCGGGCGAATCGGGCCACCGAGGACTTTTCGATGATGTTGCCCGCAACCGGCATTTTCAAGGACAGGCGATCTATCGCGTCTCTGAGCGCCTTTGAACGCCGTCGTGCCTGCGCGAATGCCCACACCGCACCAACGATACCCACCAGGATGTACAGCCAGTAGGCCTGGAGAAATTCGGAGATTCCGATGACGAATAGCGTAAATGCAGGGAGTTCCGCTCCGAAACCGGCGAACACGTCTTGGAATTGAGGCACTACTTTGATCAGTAGAATGCCCGATACGATCATGGCGATTACCAATACCGCAATTGGATACGTCATAGCCTTCTTGACTTTGGCTTTCAGCGATTCGGTCTTCTCTTTGTAGGTTGCGATACGCTCCAACATGGTTTCCAACGAGCCCGATTGCTCGCCGGCGTCTACCAGGTTGCAGAAGAGTTCGTCGAAATATTTTGGATGTTTGCGCAATGCTATTGCGAAGGAGTTTCCCGAGGACACATCGTTACGTACCGTGCGGATCAGCTCGCCGAGCTTGGGTTTGTCCAAGCCTTCGGCGACAATTTCGAAGGCCTGAACCAAGGGTACGCCGGCTTTCATCATCGTGGCCATCTGGCGGGTGAACAGGGAGATATCGGCGGGTTTGATCGAGCCGCCGCCACCGAATGAAAATCCAGTCGATTTCTTGCGTACCTTGGTGGCATTGATGCCCTGGCTGCGCAATTGTGCCCTGGCAATGGCAGTGTTCGAGCTCGCGATCTCGCCTTTAGCCTTCTTGCCCTGTTTATCAACGCCTTCCCAAACAAATATCGCACTTTCTGCCATTTATCAGTGCCCCGTTGTCATTCGATTCGCTTCGGCCAGGCTCGTCATACCTTGCATGACTTTTAACAGGCCCGATCGCCGCAGATTATTGTAACCATGCACACCGGCTTGTTCCGCCAGCTGCAGGCTGTTGCCTTCTTCCATGATAATACGGGATAGCTCCGGAGTTATTTTAACCACTTCATATATTCCGAATCTCCCTTTGTATCCGTTCTTGCACTTATCGCAGCCATCTGTATTCGGTTCAAAGACCTCGAAACCACTTTTGATGTCGTCTTTTGTAAAGCCTTCTGCCAATAATGTCTCTTTCGGCACGTCCAGCGACTTTTTGCAGCTACACAAGCGACGTGCGAGACGCTGAGCGATGATGAGATTGACACTGGTTGCCAGGTTGAAAGCCGGTACACCCATATTACGCATTCGCGTCAACGTTTCAGCAGCCGAGTTGGTGTGCAGGGTAGAGAGCACCATATGGCCGGTTTGTGCCGCCTTGATTGCTATTTCGGCTGTTTCCAGATCACGGATCTCACCAACCATGACGACATCGGGATCCTGACGCAGAAACGAGCGCAAGGCCGTTGCGAAGTCGAGGCCGACTTTACGGTGCACGTGGACCTGGTTGATGCCTTCCATGTTGATTTCCACCGGATCCTCGACTGTCGCGATGTTCCTCTCGGTGGTGTTGAGGATGTTGAGCCCCGTGTAGAGGGTCACGGTCTTGCCGCTACCCGTGGGACCTGTCACCAGGATCATGCCTTGTGGTCTGTGTAGCGCAGCCATCAGCAACTCCTGCTGATCTGGCTCGAAGCCAAGTTGCTCGATACCCATCTTTGCAGAGGCGGGATCCAGAATCCGCAGCACGATCTTTTCACCCCACAGAGTGGGCAGGGTGTTCACCCGGAAGTCGATGGAGCGTGTCTTGGATAGCTTCATCTTGATGCGGCCATCCTGAGGGACGCGTCGTTCGGAGATGTCGAGTTCCGACATGACCTTCAGACGCGCTGCCAGGCGGGTAGCCAGATTAACCGGTGGGCTAGCTTCCTCGTGCAGGATACCGTCTGTCCGGAAGCGGACCCGATAGCGCTTCTCGTA
>SMWK01000114.1 GCA_004356895.1 Gammaproteobacteria bacterium | reverse complement strand
TCCAGACCTCTGTGGGGTATCGGACTGGACGCACTTTCCCTCAAGGAGACGGTACTGGAAGGCATGTTGGGGACTGCCGCGATGGAAGCCGCATACGCCCCCCTCGACGGGACGACGAGCGCGCGAGATGAGCACGAACCCTATATTTTTCACTTTCCAGATGGCAACGCCAGCATTGCCCGGCTGTTGGTGCGTACCCTTATTCCGGGATCGATCGCCGGATCTACGATGGAAGACATCGTCACCGCCATCGCCGACTACAGCCGCTTGGACCGAAACGGAGAACATGGTTAGAATCCGCCTGAACAGCACCGCAGTCTGCGTTGAGAATCGTAAAGGCGGCGTAGATGTCACTTATCGCCGTTCAGGGCAGACTGAACGCGTTCACAGTCGTCATTGCATCCTTGCCTGTTACAACAACATGATCCCCTACCTGTGTTCCGAACTCGGCAAGGAGCAAGTTCAAGCGTTGGAATACCCCGAGAAGGTGCCTCTAGCCATTGTGAACGTGGCACTGCGACACTGGCGCCCCATCGCTTCGTCAGGACTCGGTAGCTTCTACGCTCCGGGCAGGTTGCTGTGCACCATGGGCATGGATTTCCCGGTGAGCATCGGTGACTACGCTTTCACGCGCAGTCCCGACGAACCAGCAATATTGCAAGGCTGGCATGCACCGGCCACCTATAATCCGGGAAGACCCATTGACGAGCGGTATCGAGCCGGGCGCACGGCGCTGTACCAGACGCCGTTTGCTACCTTCGAAACAGAAACAAAACAGCAACTGGATCTGGCCTGGGGACCTCATGGGCTCGACGCTGAGCGGGATATCGCTGCGATCACGGTAAATCGCTGGCCCCACGGCTACGCTTACGAATACATGGATCTCTGGGATGACCCCAGCTGGAGTCGCGGCGCAGGCCCCCATGTCGTCGCTCGACAACAGATCAATCGGATCTCTATCGCCAACTCCGACAGCGAATCGTACGCTTACGTGAACGGTGCAATCGACGCAGCGTATCGAGCGGTTCGCGAACAAACGACTTGACCGAAAGCGCCCATCCCATTATCGATCTAATTTCTAAATAGTACTCATAACTTATTGTTTATATTAAATATTACTCTTTAGAAATTGTGATTTCCTTATCGGTAATAAATTCCAGAAGCACCGGTTTTCCATTTTTAGTCGCCTCGATCCCTCGTTCAATCGCACCACGGATATCGTTCGGATCGGTCACCCGCTCCCCATAGCAGCCAAATGCTTTGGCCATATCGGCGTAGTTTCCGGTTATGTCCGTTGCACCGTATTTCTCCTGGGAAACCGGCATGATCGGGATCTCGATAGCCATGGAAAAATTGTTGAAGAGAATCGACATGATCGGGATCCGTTCCCGGGCCGCGGTCTCGAAATCCATCCCGGTAAAACCTATTGCCGCGTCACCCCATACGTTGATACAGAGCTTGTCTGGATGCGCAAGTTTCGCTCCCATGGCGAGCCCAAGCCCGTAGCCGAGCTGCGTCGTCTTTCCCCAGCCAATGTACGATAAGGGTGTCGTCGCCTCCCAGAAGGGCGTGATCTGATCTCTCGGGCTACCGGCATCATGGGTAATAATGGTGTTGTCCTTGTCCACCATCTCGTTGAGCTCCCAAAGTACTCGATAGGGATTGATCGGGGTTTCGTTGTTGGTGAGCTTTGCCATCCACTCCCCAAGCCAGGCCTCCTTGAGTGCGGCAATTTCTTGTGCCACGTTGGCGCGGGCTTCAGCCTGTGCGCGATCACGGTTACTCAGCGCTTCGCTCAACGCCTGCAGGCACAGTCGTGCATCGCCGATCAACGCATGTTGTGCGGGCACGTCCTTGTTGAGATCCAGCGGATCAAGTGTGGCATGAATGATCGTTTTACCGCGTGGCATCGGCACGCCAAATCCGGTGAGTGCAAAGCTGCAGCCGATGCCGAAAATTACGTCGGCGTCATTCAAGAACGTTTTTACGGCGCGTGGATTGGCACGACCGCCGGAGCCAAGCGACAATGGGTGATTCTCGGGAAATGCACTTTTCCCTTCGATGCTGGTGGTCACCGGAATGTTCCAGGTTTCCGCAAGCATTTTCAGCTCATCCCAGGCCTTCGCATAATGCACGCCCTGGCCCGCATAAATTACCGGGTGGTGAGCCGCGGCGAGAACTGCCGCGGCTTCCTCGATCGCCGCCGGTTCGGGTACCGAACGAGTCGCATAACTCGGAACGTACTCCCAGTTGTCTGGCACGTCCTCGCCGAAAACGTCTACCGGAACCTCGACGAGCACCGGGCCCGGTCGGCCATTGCGTAGCTGAAAAAACGCTCTTCGCATGACTTCCGGGAGCGCACGGCCCATGGTCAGCGGTTCAGCCCATTTGGTGATGTGTCGCATGTTCAACGTCGAGTTGAAGTTGGGGTAGTAGTTCGCCAGGCGCCGCGGATATCCAGCCGGCATCACCAGAATCGGCACGGATTCCGAATAGGCCTGGGCAACACCACCGAACGCGTTTTCAGCGCCTGGTCCATGCTGCATACAGAAAACGCCAATTTTGTCTCCCGACGAAAGGCGTGAATAGGCATCCGCCATGTGCAGGCCAATCCGCTCCTGGCGAACGATCACTGTACGGATGTCTTCGGCGGCAGCGGCTTCGATAATGGGGTTGACCGGATAGGCAAAGAGAATTTCCACCCCTTCCGCCTTCAACACCTTGGCGATTGCTTCAGCGACCTTCATGACTCCTCCCGTCCCACAGAAATTCAGCTAGATTAACAGACAGGCGGTACGAGCGCGGCCAAACCGCCGATTCAACAGGTAGAAACCAGCTCAGGATCCCGTCTCTCCAGGAGAAGTTGCGACTGGATAAGTTCCAATGAGGTCGATAAACAACTCACCATATCGTTCGAGCTTGGTTTGCCCAACACCTGAGACACTCAGCAGTTCTTCGCTCGAGGACGGCCGCAGGCGCACCATCTCCATCAGCGTCGCATCGTGAAAGACAAGGTAAGGTGGCACGCCTTGTTCGTCTGCAAGCTGTTTTCGCCGTGCGCGCAACGCATCCCACAGTGCTACATCGGATGCAGCGATCCCCGTCTTCGCCGGGTCCTTCTTGCGCAGCTTGGGTTTGTCTATATCCTCGCGCAGTAACAAGGTCATGTCGCCGCGCAGCAACCCACGACTGCGGTCAGTGAGCCGTAGCCCACCGTAGCGCTCATGATCGACATACAGAAAACCCTGAACAATCAGCTGTCTGGCGACCGAGCGCCACCACACGGCTGAGTGGTCGGCGCCGATGGCGAAGGTGCTCAGCCGATCGTGGCGTAAACGCTTTATCTTGTCCGTTGATGCACCTCGAAGCACATCGATCACGTGTCCAGCTCCGAAGCGTTGCCCTGTACGGTATACACAAGACAACAATTTCTGCGCTGACTCCGTGCCATCCCAGGTCACCGGCGGTGTCAGGCAGACATCACAATTACCGCAGTCCCCCGGATAATCCTCGCCGAAGTACGCCAGCAACGCAGCGCGCCGACAACGGGTGACTTCGCACCAGCCCAACAACGCATTCAGCTTGTCCTGCTCGATGCGCTTTTGTTGCTCTTCTGCCTGGGATTGATTCATCATCTGAGTCAAGCGCACCACATCCTGTAGCCCGTACACCATCCACGCCTCGGCCGACTCCCCATCACGGCCAGCCCTGCCCGTCTCCTGGTAATAGGCCTCCACGCTCTTAGGCAAGTCCAGATGGGCGACGAACCTGACATCGGGCTTATCGATTCCCATTCCAAACGCGATAGTCGCGACGATAATGATCCCGTCTTCGCGTAGAAAACGCTCCTGGTGGGTGGTGCGAGTTCGGCTCGGCAATCCGGCGTGATACGGCAAGGCAGCAAAACCCCGCTTGGTCAACCACACGGCTGTCGCATCCACGCTCTTACGCGACAAACAGTAGACAATGCCCGCGTCGCCTCGACGCGGCAGCAGAAATTCCAGTAGCTGTGTTTTGCTGTCACCTTTTGGTTGGACACTGTAACGGATGTTCGGCCGGTCGAACCCCGCCACAAAACGCAGAGGCTTTTCCAACGCCAGGCACTGGACGATGTCTGTTCGGGTTCGTTCATCTGCGGTTGCAGTTAAGGCCATACGAGGCGTATCGGGAAAACGTATACGCAACTGATCAAGAGCCAGATAGTCCTGGCGAAAATCATGGCCCCAGGCAGAAACGCAATGAGCCTCGTCGATCGCAATAATCGAGCAAGTTTGACCGCTTAGAAAATCCAGGGTCTGCTCTTGAAGAATACGCTCGGGTGCAACATACAGCAGGTCGAGCTTACCGGCCTCGATCTCATCCATTACAAACTGCTGCTCCGCAGCCGATTGCGACGAATTGAGAAAAGCGGCAGCAATGCCGAGTTGCCGCAGAGCGTCGACTTGATCGTGCATGAGCGCAATGAGGGGTGAAACAACAATGCCGAGGCCGGGGCACAATAGCGCGGGGATTTGATAACAAATCGATTTACCGCCACCGGTTGGCATCAGCACGAGGCTATCGCGCCCTTCGCACGCGGCGGTAATTATGGCGAGTTGTTGTCCCCGAAACTCATCGTAGCCATAGATATCGCGCAACACGTCAACAGGCAGCATGCACCGAGTATATCTTCGCCAGGTGCCTAAGCGGTCATGCTCGCGCAAAAACGTACTATTTTACGGGCTGATTGCTGGCTAGTGGGATGGCGCGTAAGGGCCACAGTTTGATAGATCGATCGATACGAGACTCAGGCACCCCCAATGGTCTATCGGAGATGCCTTCGTCATTAGTTACGTTCCGCCTGCTGGCTGCGAACGGTAGGTCTCGCTAGTTTTCGATGGGGTCTTTGCCGTCCTTTGGAGCACCAGTACCCGACGAGCCCAGGAACAGTTTGCGACCATCAGGGAACGTCACATCACGACCATTCATACGATTCGAGCGATCCTTGCTCTGGTATCCGTCCACGATGATGATGGTTCCCGGCAACAGCGAATTCCGGGTAAGCCCGCGCCGGAGCAACGTGTTCGGCGTACCGCCCTCCACCATCCAGGTTTCTTTGGTGCCATCCTCCTTGGTGACCTCCATGTGAATCCAAGCATGTGGATTAACCCACTCCACCTTAGTAACCGGTCCTCTCAGGATCAAAGGCCGATTGGGGTCGAACTCAGCACCGAACGCATGGTGCGCGGACGCCCCCGGGACTGCGAGCAACATACCCGCGCCCGCAAGGATCGTGAACAGCTTCTGCATGGAAATACCTCTCATCGTTAATCTCATTGAATTCCTTCGCACCTCACTCGCCTCCAGCATCTGCCCATTACACTTTGCCATAGATTACAGGCCGTTGCAGCGGAGTACGAGTGGCCACGTCGTATGTGCCTGTCCGGTCCACTTCGTTCAACGATCCAGCGGATGCCTGCGCCACTCACCGTACATGAGTTCTTCGACGAATTCGACGCAGCGGAAATCCATCAGTTGCGCGTTGGCCTCCATCCGCCGATACAGTGGCATGCTGATTTTCCAAGGTTTGGTAAAGGTCTCGGGATCTTCTATGGTGGCTTCGTAAAGCAGATGATTGGGACCCATCGGCGTATAACGTTCCACGACACGAATCTGGGCACTGTGGTGATTGCCTGCCCGGTCAAACCAGGTTTGTTCGTTCAACCCCGTCACCAGAACCACCAGAGTGTCCCCTTCCCAGTGGCCATCGGACCAGCCCATCCACGAGTCGACAGGGGCAAGTCCCGGATCGTCCATGAAGATATCACGCACCGCACCCGCATATTGATAGGCGATAAACACCGAGTCTTCACCCTGAAATATCTGGAAAGGCTGTGGCATGTAAGTCGCACGCGGAACACCAGGCAGATAACACTTCACTTCCGGGTCTCGATCCAGCCAGTTCTGTTGATTCTCTTTTTTCTTTGCAAGCGCTTCCGCTGTGTAGGGGATTCCTCCGTTCTCCACAACCCCCGCGCCTGGGGGAACGGCGCCAACGGCGCCTAATGGCAATACCGCAGCGGCTGGGAGGGGACCATACGGACCTTCACGCAACTGCATGGCGGGTCGTGCGACATGACGTTCGATATCATAGTTGGCCTCATTCAGGGCCTGCCAGATTCCGTTCAGATCCGGGTGTTCACCGCCAGGACCCCTGGGGGCTACGTATTTTGAAGATTCCTCGGCGTACGAGGTGCCTACACTGAGCAATGAGGCAAATAATAAGACGACGGCGACTCTTACAAGGCGCATATCAACGGTCCTTAAGAACCCAGAGGTTCACGTGTATGTGTGTATCGACAGTTAGATGCTCACATTGCAGCGATCAATCGTCAAGACCGGTGCTTGGCGCAGATTTGCTTAGTTGCAGTCGAATCCACACTCCAGGAGTCTTCTTGAGCCGAGCAAAGTCGAGTTCGGGTTAGCGCTGTATTTGCTCGCCAACATCAAAGAATCCGACCAACTCTATCAATCGAACGGCCTGCTCACCCATCGCAACGCTGGACGCGGTAACCTCTTCGACCAACGCAGCATTCTGCTGGGTGATCTCATCCATCTCGAGGATGGCCCGATTGACCTGCTCGATGCCCGTTGACTGCTCCTGACTCGCTGCCGATATCTCACCGACGATTTGAGTGACATTCTTCACAACCGAAACAATTTCGTCGAGTGTCTCTCCGGACTCGTTGACGAGATTAGACCCGGTTTCAACCTTGCTTACGCTGTCCTGGATCAGACCTTTGATCTCCTTTGCAGCAGCAGAGCTTCGCCCAGCGAGATTGCGAACTTCACTGGCAACCACCGCAAAACCGCGACCCTGCTCGCCGGCTCGCGCTGCCTCCACCGCCGCATTCAAGGCGAGCAGGTTGGTCTGAAAGGCAATCTCATCGATGACCCCGATGATGTCCACAATCTTCTTGCTGGAGCTATTGATCTCACTCATCGCACTCACCACTCGGCGCACCACCTCACCACCTTGCTCGGCTTTGTCGCGGGCCTCAATGCTGACTCTGCTCGCCTCTTTGGCATGGTCCGCATTCTGTCTTACGGTAGCCGTCATCTGCTCCATTGCGGAGGAGGTTTCTTCCAGCGTGGCAGCTTGTTGCTCCGTGCGTACACTGAGGCTCTCGTTACCTTTGGAGATCTCCCGGGAAGCTAGTTGAACTTCGCTCGAGGACAATTTGATGGAACCGAGAACTTCCGTGAGTTTGAGCACGGTTGCGTTGGTGTCGTTTTTGAGCCTTGCAAAATCCCCTTGGTAATTACTTTCGATAGTCTCGCTCAAATCTCCGTGTGCCATAGCGCCCATAACACGACCGACATCCTCCATCACCATACCGTTCACAGTTAGCAACTCGTTGAAGCCATTACTGAGTTGTTCGAAGAATCCCGTCTTACCTTCCATGGAAATTCGCTGACTCATGTCTCCATTTAGGGCAGCCTGCACGATATAGCTGAGTTCGTTCTCGACGTTGACTTCCTGAGTCCGGTCGTTCCATTCGACTACGGTGCCAACGCGATTGCCACCTTCGTCCATGACCGGGTTGGGTACGATTCTGAACGTATGTCCACCGATAGTTATATCTCGGTGGCCTATCCTGTTTCCGTCATATAACGTGTCGCCCCGACCAAAAACATCCATGCTCCCATGCATGACACCGTCGGCGGTGAATTCGGGAACTTCGTGCCGAATGTCCGTTTCTATCTCGTTGAACAGCGATTTCATTGCGCCATTCATATACACGACCTGGTCGTTTGCATCGCCGAGGACGACGCTTGCAGATACGGTGTCCAGTGCCTGTTTGACCGCGGTATTCTGTGCCGCAACACGCCGCTCTTCTTCGATCTGTTCCCGCAATGCCTTCTGCATGGCTTCAAGTGCATGCAGTAGCTGACCGGTTTCATCTTGAGAGCTGACCGTAATGATATTGTTAAAATCTCCATTAGCTATTTTGTTCGCCACTTCGACGGCAGCCTGTAGGGGACGAGAGATAGCACGAGACGAGAACCAAGCCAGCAACGTACCAACCACCACCGCAATTGCGAGCCCGATAACACCGGTCTGCATTAGCTCAGAGTTATTCTGTACCAGTGCACCGGTCGACTCTTCCACCTGCTGGTTGACTTTGACTACCATCTGGGAAAGTTGTTCGGCAACTTCGACGGCAATGGCACGACCTTCGGCGACACTGGCATTGCCGAGAACGCGTTGCTCGTCCACATAGGCATCGACGGCCTCCAACATGACAATCTTGAATAGATCGATCTGTGGACGAACCACTGATACCGTTTCGGAGTCGATGGATTCCAGCTCATCGAGCAAGCCGCTCAACTTGCCATACGCCGCGTCAGCTTCTTCCTCGGATTCGCTCAGCCAACTTACGGACAGGTCCGCCAACCAATAACGCATATTGTCAAACTGATCACCCGCCGCGTGAACTTTCTGCAGGTCGCTCAAGATCTCTGCCTGCTCCTCGATCACGCCGTTGATGACACGATCAGCGGCAACGATCTCGAAAATGAGATACACCAGAGTGCCACCAGCCAGCAACAGAATAATCCCCGCTACACACATGAGCTTCTGTGCGATGTTCAATGAAAACCTCTTCATTCGTTTCGTCCCTTAAACAATGCTTTTCCTGATTGGGGAGCTAGCCCGGATTATCCTTTGTAAATAACGCTGATCGCCCCACCAAGGTCACCGGTCCCGCGACCTTCCATTTTGCTGCCAGTGATATCGCGTTCACCTTTGGGACCACCATGACAGGCAAGACAGCTCGATTCGTAATACTCGGGTACCAGGAAACGGTGTACCGCCTTGCCCCGCTCTGAGAAGCTCTCGCGGAACACCTTAGGTGGGCTGCCCGTTGCGGTTTTGGGTACCATTTCGATTACTCTCTTCTCCCATTCATCCGCGCGATTCTTGCGATTGCGCACTCTGGAGTTGGTCTGGCGGATTTCGATGGAAGATACGGCGGCAACTTTGTCGGCCACCTGACGACCGAAGGTTGCCGGTACAAAACCTTTGAAGCCGGTGCCTTGGGCGTTGATAGTCTCCTGGTTTTCATCCATGACCGCGCGGATTGCATCAAGCAAAAGTTGCTGATCTTTACCCGAACCAAGCGGGGCGCCGGTCAAATCCGCGTATACCTTCTTGGTCTGGCTAACCACTTCGTCTCCAGTAAGGCCTTTGTCACCCTTGCCAGCATCATTAATGAGATCCTGGTTACGAGAAATCACTACCCTGGCGGAGTGAAACAACACGGCAACAGATTTACCCGCGTCGATGGTCGCCCGGTCGGCTTCAACCTTCTTCGCAACAACGATTCCGGGCGCGGCGAGGACACCAATAAGAACCACCTCAGCACCCAGCCTCCGCCAAGAAGACGTCCCGAATT
>SMWK01000113.1 GCA_004356895.1 Gammaproteobacteria bacterium | reverse complement strand
TCGCTGCCCTTGCCATGAGCGAAACCGAGGCAGGTTCCGATGTGGTGAGCATGAAACTGCGTGCCGAGGACCACGGTGACTACTTCGTGTTGAACGGCAACAAGATGTGGATAACAAACGGTCCCGGAGCGGACGTGCTGGTGGTTTATGCAACGGTGGACCCGAACCTTGGTGCGAAAGGTATTACCGCCTTTCTCATTGAGAAGGACATGACGGGCTTCTCCACCGCCCAGAAACTCGACAAGCTGGGCATGCGTGGGTCGGACACCTGCGAACTCGTTTTTGCGGACTGCGAAGTAGCCAGAACTCAGGTGCTCGGCGAAGTTGGCCAGGGCGTGAAGATTCTCATGAGCGGCCTTGATTACGAGCGGGTAGTTCTGGCCGCTGGACCGCTCGGAATCATGCGCAGTTGTGTGGATCTCGTGCTTCCCTACGTTCACGAGCGCCATCAGTTCGGAAAGCCGATCGGAACCTTCCAGCTGATGCAGGGCAAAATTGCGGATATGTACACCAACCTGAATGCCTGTCGCGCATACGTCTATGCAGTAGCCAGGGCAAGCGACGCCGGGCACACCACACGATTTGATGCGGCTGGCTGCATACTCTACGCCTCCGAAAGAGCGACCTGGATGGCGTCGCAAGCCATTCAGGCGCTTGGTGGTAACGGCTATACCAACGAGTATCCGGCGGGGCGCCTGTTACGAGATGCTAAACTTTATGAGATTGGTGCGGGAACCAGTGAGGTTCGCCGGATGCGGATTGGTCGTGAGCTGTTCGACGCAAGTGCATGAGTCATGACGGCAACAACCCTTTTGGGGTTGAACCTGGTATTTGTTGGGAGATTTGCGGGTGAGCTTGGTGGCAAAGTTTTGCGTTTTCGTGGCGGCGTTGGGTGTACTCACACTGGTAACGGCATCCGTCCATGGGGAGGTCGTTCCGCCAGGTACCGACGCAGAGATTCGCGAACGGCTGCAACCCTTTGGTCGTCTTTGTCGAACGGGCGATGAGTGCGGCGGAGCGGGAACCGCACGGGCCGGCTCCGGAACGATGACCGGCGAACAGGTATACAACCAGTTCTGTTTTGCTTGCCATTCCACGGGTGTCAGCGAGTCACCGCTGTTTGGCGATGCACAAGCCTGGGCACCGCGGATCGCCAAAGGCGTGGACGTCCTCTGGGAGAGCACGACCAACGGGCTCGGCCTGATGCCAATGCGCGGCACCTGCATGAACTGTTCCGACGATGAACTCCGGGAAGCTATGGACTATGTCACCGGTCAGGCGCAATAAGAAAAAAGTTTGGGGTCAGTCAGCGCGCGGCCAGTCCCAAGCCGTTTTCCCAATCCAGGGTTCGATAAGAGAGTGCCTCTGCAATGTGGGTAGAATCGATACTCTCCTGCGCTTCCAGATCGGCGACCGTGCGTGCGACTTTGATGATGCGGTGAAAACTGCGAGCGGATAGCTGGTAGCGGTCGGTCGCTCGGCTGAGCAACCTCTTGCAAGCAACGTTCAAATCGGCAGCCCTGGCAAGATCCGCGGCATGAAGGTCTGCGTTCAACTTTCCCTGACGTTTGTGTTGTGCGGCGCGAGCATCACAGATCATGGAAATGGCGCCAGCCGGTGATTGCTGTGGCGACTCTGGCTTGTTTAACAACATTGATTTGGGCAGTTGAGGCACGGCTACATGGAGATCGATTCGATCGAGTAGTGGCCCGGAGATACGCGCCTGATAACGCCGCACCTGATCGGGCGAGCAGCGGCATGTGTGCTGAGTGCACACCTTTCCAGCGGGGCAAGGATTCATTGCGGCAATGAACTGGAAGCTTGCTGGAAATGTCGCTCGTGAATTAACCCGGGCGATGCTCACCTGCTGTGATTCCAGGGGTTCGCGCAGCAGGTTCAGGACGCTCGGTTTGAAGTGCGGCAACTCGTCGAGAAACAGTACACCCCGATGAGCAAGCGAGATCTCGCCGGGACGTATCTGTCCACCACCTCCCACCAGTGCAGGAGCGGAAGCGGAATGGTGCGGATCTCGAAACGGTGGTGTACATAGATTCGGCAACGGCAACCCGGCAGCGGAGTAGACCATAGCTACCTCCATTGCTGCCTCATCGGTCAGGTCCGGTAACAACCCCACGAAGCGCCGCGCCAGCATCGTTTTACCCGTGCCGGGGGGGCCTACCATGAGCAGGTGATGGCCACCAGCCGCAGCAATGACCAAGGCGCGTTTTGCCGCCTGTTGACCGAGCACATCGTGCAGTGACTCCGTCGCCTGACGGGGAGGTTTAGGTAACACACAGGTGTTGATTGGTTGTTTGCCGTCAGGATCGCGTAACAATCCTACAACATCCAAGAGGTGTCGCATGGGAATCATGTTGCTCTTGCTGACAATACTCGCTTCAGCCGCGTTGGCGGCCGGTACGATCAGCTTCTTATTCCCGTCAATGGACAAAACAGCGCAGAGACATCCGCGAGTTGCACGCAGTTCGCCGTAGAGGCTGAGCTCTCCGAGGAATTCGTAGCTGGCCACGCGGGCCTGAGGCACTTGATCCGTGGCACACAGGATGCTGATGGCTATAGCGAGATCGAAGCGCGCACCTTCTTTGACCAGATCGGCCGGTGCTAGATTGACAACCACCCGCCCCGTGGGAAAAATTAACCCGCAATTCTGAATGGCAGACTTTACTCGATCGCGCGCTTCGCGCACGGAGGTTTCCGGCAACCCAACCAGGGTGACACCGGGAAGCCCACCCGGTAGATGAGTTTCCACGGTGATCTGGGGTGTTTCCATGCCTTTCTGAGCGCGGGTCAGCGCGCGGCTGGCGGTTTGTGGGTGAGTCAAGAGTTATTGGCGTTCGAGTTTCGCCATACGCTGCTCGAGATCTGCGATCGTATTCTTTAGTTGCTCGATGCTGGCGATATGCCCTTCGAGTTCGCGTTTCGAGACAAGCTGAAATTGCTCGAAGAATCCTTCGAGTGATGCGTTCAGGCGTTCCATGAGGGGTTCAGGGGTCAAGCCACCCAGAACGTCGCGAATCCGCGCCATGAGGGTCTCTGCAGGTTGTCCGTTTTCCATCGCTCCTCTCTTAAAGAAATGCCGCCATGAAACTCATGGTACGTGGGCCCGAGTCAGGCACAAGTTTAAAAAGTGATACGAGTCGTGAGAGATCACCATTACTCAATCCGCCTGGATGGCACCGGGCTGGTACAGCGAACATGCTCGCCCCCTAATTGTGCGCACCAAGCACCGTTTGTGTGCGCTCGAATCTGAACTGTGCTGGAGGCCTTTGCTAAGGGTCTGATATGTCAACCAATTCTAGCTTGGCACGGAATGTGCCGTACTGGTCTACAGACGGGGTAGATGGACGGGTCGGTGGGTGTGGATGGGCTCACTAAGTCCTCGCAGCGTCGAGGCGTGACCGGTCTGATTAACGACATGAGCAACGTGCTGAATGCGAGGACAAGCGCCTGATAAAAGATTGAGGAAGATATTGTCTGCACTACTTTTTCCCATACACGCTTTGCGATAACAGCTTCGTCTTAGCTATCGAAAACCATGTAATTAGGCGAGAATCAAAGGTGCACGGATCTTCCACATCAGCTCTCCAGGCAGAAGGCAGCGGCCTTCGCGTGGGGAGACAAGTGCGCCCTCGATTCAATAGGAGAAAAACACATGAAACTAATAACAGCCATCATCAAGCCCTTCAAGTTGGACGATGTCCGCGAAGCGCTCTCGGAGGTTGGCGTACAAGGAATGACGGTGATCGAAGTCAAAGGCTTTGGACGCCAGAAAGGGCATACAGAGCTTTACCGCGGAGCTGAATACGTCGTGGACTTCCTGCCTAAAGTTAAGGTCGAGGTAGCCGTGGATGACGGCATGCTGGATCAGGTTCTGGAAGCCATCACCAAAGCTGCCAACACCGGCAAGGTTGGTGACGGCAAGATTTTTGTCGCCTCGCTCGAAGAAGTCGTACGAATTCGTACCGGCGAGACAGGGGCTGACGCCGTATAACGGCGCAGCATACAGGAGTAAAGATTGTGGAAGATCTGATTCAAACTAACTAAGCCCTGGATACGTTCTATTTTCTGATGATGGGCGTCCTGGTCATGTTTATGGCGCCAGGTTTTGCCATGCTCGAAGCGGGCATGGTACGCGCTAAGAATACGTCCGAAATTCTCAGCCGATCTCACCATGGCGTTAAATGGCGCCTTGGCGGGCCTGGTATCAATCACAGCCGAACCGCTTGCCGGTAGTGCCGAATTGTCCGTATTCATCGGTGCGGTTGGTGGTGTGTTGGTTGTATTCTCGATCATTGCGCTCGACAAGATCAGGATCGATGACCCGGTCGGCGCAATCTCGGTTCACGGTGCGGCGGGTATCTGGGGTTTGCTGGCGGTCGGCATCAGCCAGGGCGATTTTTTTGGACTGCTGGGTCCGCAACTGCTTGGCATCGCTGTAATTTTCGCATGGACCTTTGGCGCGAGCTTGGTGGTCTGGTATCTGTTGAAGCTGGCCATGGGCATTCGTATCTCCGAGGAAGAGGAATACGAAGGGGCCGACCTTTCCGAATGTGGCGTTGAAGCCTATCCGGAGTTTGCCAAGATGAGCTGATCCATCAGCGATGGTGAAAAAAAGGGGCGCTTTTAAGCGCCCCTTTTTTTTGAGTCCTTCTTGAATCGGCGTTAAGTAAACAACCTCGGATGCGGAAAAAAAGAAAAGTGAACGAAAGGCACCTCCAAACAACGATCTCGCTTGCCAATCACTTGCTGTGTTCTATACATATCTCAACTACACAACAATCACATGAAGTTATCCTCAATGGCAAAAGCTGCGCCCAAGTCCACCGACAACATCCCTGATGTACACAGCGTCGAAGCACGGGAACCTGCTCGATCCGAAATCGCCTCGGACGTCGAAAAATTTCTTGACGGGGGTGGAGAGATTGAAGAAGTACCACGCAACTTCCGCGCGGATCCACCGCGCCGTCCCGAAAATAATTATGGGCGAGGATCCATCTGACCATTATTCCCAGGAATTCATACTAAAGGTGAATTCCTGCTGACGCCCATGGTGCGTCCATGCACGGGCTAGACAAATTCAAGTCGGTCGTTACTCGGGCTACAATGGCGCATTCATACCAGTGTCGGTGCCAATGCAATACGTAAGTACCCGAGGGAAGACGCCTCCCATGGGCTTCCAGGATGCCGTATTGACGGGTCTTGCCCCGGATGGTGGCTTACTCGTACCCGCGACCATTCCAGATGTCACGCCAATGCTCGCCTCTTGGCAGGGGTTATCGTTTGTTGAGCTCGCTCGGGAAATTGTACTTCTGTTTGTCGACGACATTCCGCGCGAAGATCTAGAGCGGCTCATCACAGATGCCTATGCGAATTTCAGCCACCCCGAGATCGCTCCCCTGACAAAGGTTGGCAACGTGACGGTTATGGAACTCTTTCACGGTCCCACACTCGCGTTCAAAGACGTCGCTCTGCAGTTACTCGGTCAGATCTTCGAATACATCCTGGCGCATGAAAACAAACACCTGAACATCCTGGCAGCGACCAGTGGCGATACCGGTAGTGCTGCGATTGCGGGCGTGCGGGGTCTTCCGCAAATCGACATCTTCGTCATGTATCCCCGTGGTCGCGTGAGCCATCTGCAAGAGCTGCAGATGACGACCGAGGTAGCGGCCAACGTCCATTGTCTGTCCGTGGAGGGCAGCTTCGACGACTGCCAGAATCTGATGAAGACGATTTTCGAGGATCTTGCCTTCAAAGAGAAATACGCGTTGGGTGCCGCCAATTCGGTGAACTGGGCAAGGGTGCTGGCTCAGATCGTTTATTACGGTTATGCAAGCCTGAAGTTAGGTGGTGAACGACCGGTGTCGTTTTGTGTGCCAACGGGTAACTTCGGTAACGTCTTTGCGGGATTCACCGCCAAACGTATGGGTTTTCCAATCGAACGACTCATCCTCGCCACCAACGAGAATGACATTCTGGCGAAGTTCTTCGAAAGTGGGGTCTACGAGCGTGGTGAAGTGCGTTATACGGTCACCCCGGCTATGGACATCCAGGTGGCGAGTAACTTCGAGCGCTTCCTTTATTATCATATGGACTGCGATCCTGTCGCGTTAGGTGAGTTCATGGCAGATTTTGCGCGTAGTGGCCGCGCCGAGTTAGCGGCGCCATTGCATACCGACGATTTTCTGGCGACCGCAGTGAGTGTGGACGATACGCTTTCAGCAATACGGACGGTCTATGAGACGAGTGGTTATGTGGCGGATCCCCACACTGCGATCGGTCTCGCTGCGGCAGAGCGTTTTGCACTCGAGGGTCCGCTGGTTTGCCTGGCGACAGCGCACCCGGCTAAGTTTCCCGACGCTGTGAATAAAGCCGTTGGTGAGGATGTTGCGCGCCACCCGACGCTCGACAGCCTGTGTGACCGGGAGAGCCGTACCACCAACGTTCCAGCGGATATCGAAGCCATCAAGGATGTGATTCGACGCCTGGGACACTGAAGCGTCGCCATGTAGGAGGAAGGTGCGTTTAAGGTGTTTGTTCGATAGCTACCACAGACGCGGGAACATCGCTTATACGGCTTACCGTGGCGCTCGGGTTTATTGTGTCGGGCATAAGCGGCTGGTCTTTCAAGTTGACCCAGATCGTGTGCATACCGACTGTAGCGGCTCCCTGAATGTCGTCGATCAAGTGGTCTCCCACGTGGATGGCCTCCACTGCCAGTGCGTCGGCGCGGTTGAGCGCATTGATGAACATGTCGGGGGCCGGTTTGCCGACACCAACGTCTGCCGAAGAGACGCCGAAGGAGAAGAATCGGTCGAGCTGCAGTTTCTTGAAGTCGGCGTTGCCGTTCGTGAGCGCACCGAGCAAGTAGTTTTCCGCGAGCGTTGCCAGAGTTTCCAGCGCACCCTCGAAGTATTCCACCCGGTGGCGAGCCTCGTAAAATTCGGCGAAGGCAGCGTCCGCCCGCGTGCCTGCTTCGATGCGCCCATACCCGCACCGGCGTATGGCTTGATAGATGACTTCGCGACGGAGCTTGGAGAGATCGTGAACCAGGTTGGGGTGTTCCGCTAACACAGTTGTGCGTAGATCGCGAAGCGCTTCTCCCGAATAGTGCGCCACAACCTCCGGCACCTCAGCCGTCAGCCAGGAACGCAGATGCTGCTCGGCTTTGATCATCACGCGCTGCACATCCCACAGTGTGTTGTCCAGGTCGAAGGTGATGACCTTAATCGTAGGCAACGCTAATCGTCCTGAGATTGAGCTCGGGGATGGGCTGCGTCGTAGACCTTTGCGAGATGCTGAAAATCCAGATGTGTGTAAATCTGCGTGGTAGAGATGTGCGCGTGTCCCAGCAGCTCCTGAACCGCGCGTAGGTCGCTGGATGATTCCAACACGTGGCTGGCAAAACTGTGCCGCAACATGTGCGGATGCAACTGGTTGCTGCCGAGTTGCCGTTGTGCCCAGACCTTCAAGCGAGCTTGGACGCTACGGGGACTGATACGATTACCACCGCGACTCGTGAACAGTGGTTGACCAGGCGCAGACTGCGTGCGGCATAGAAGCCAGGTATTGATCGCTTTAATGCAATGTGAACCCATAGGCACTTGCCGGGTTTTACCTCCTTTGCCCTGTACGGTAACGAAGCCGCTTTCCAGTTGGAGGTCTCGCACATCGAGTTTTGTGAGTTCGGTGAGGCGTAAACCGCTACCGTACAGCAATTCCATGATGGCCCGATCGCGTTTATCGATATCCGTTTTTGCGTCGAAGACAAACAATCTAGCTGCTTGGTCGGTGTCTAGCAGGTTGGGTAGCTTGACGCTTCTCTTGGGCGATTTGTTACCGGCTGCAGGGTTGTGATCCGCGCGTCCATTTTTCTCGAGATACGTAAAGAAGCTGCGGATGCACGATAGTGCTCGTTGAATGGACCTTGGTGCCAGCCCCTTGCCGTGCAGGAAGGCCACGTAGCTACTGATGTGATGGCTGCGCGTGTCTTTCCAGGGAACCTCCAGCCACCGGCTGAAGCGGGTCAGGTCGCGCCGGTAGGCGGCCACGGTGTTTTCCGAATATCGCTTCTGGTGGGCAAGATAGTCGAGGAAATCCTGAGGGTGTTCTGCCTTCATTGTGCCAAACGTTGAATGACTCCGCCAACAACCTCGCTGATGTAGGTTACGAATAACGTATCCATATCGGAGGTGAAGTGGCCGGGATCGCGGCTGCCGATTGCCAGGCACCCAGCGTTGTTTCCGAAAGCGAGCGGAGCGAGTACCGCACTACCTGTTCCCTCGTGGCTCTGAATCGGAAAGAGCTCGTTAAGCTCGTTGGCGCGAAGTGTGGTGCATACGGGTCGGCTGCCTGTGACGTAGCGTTCGTGGGGAAGCTCGTGTTCGTGGTTTACGAGGTGGTCCATCGCCACAGGTTGGTTGAGGAGGTGGCAACAAACGAAGTCTGCATGAAAATCTGCAAGCAGGTAAGTAGCAAGCACTTCGTTGAGATCGTGCCAGGCATGTACGTGGAGAAGTTCCAGTGTCAGCGTCCGGGTTTTGCTGAAGAGTTCATCGTTGTCTTTCGCCGTACTAACAAGCTCATTCATACGTCGGCGCATCTTCATGTTGCGTTCGCGCAATATGGCCACTTGACGTTCGATGAGCGAGACGGCTGTTCCAGAATCGTGGGGGAGGTTGAGCTCCGACAGCAGACCGGCGTTGCGGCGAAAAAACTCAGAATCGCGCCGCAGGAACTCGATGATATCCTCGTCGGTCAACCCGACGGGTTCTTCTTTAGAGATCACGCGAAGTGCTCACACGAAGTGTTCCCAGGTGTCAGAGCTCATAGGTGACGTGGCCCTCATACACGTGAGTTGCCGGTCCGCTCATTCTAACGACGCTGCCCTGACCCTGCCAACTGATCCGGACTTTGCCACCAGGCAGCGAAATCTTGACCACTGTGTCGAGCTTGTCGAGCAGGTGCCCAGCGACAACGGCAGCACACGCCCCGGTGCCGCAGGCGCGGGTCTCCCCTACCCCTCGTTCGAAGACCCGCAAGCGTGCAAAGCTCCTATCAACGATCTGGCAGAAGCCGATGTTCGCACCCTCTGGGAAACACGCGTGGTTGGTCAGCACCTGGCCTAGCTCAACGACCGGAGCACTGACGATATCGTCAACGAACAACACGCCGTGCGGATTGCCGATCGATACCGGGGTGATCCAGACAGTCTCGTCGTTTACCTTGACCGGTTGTAGCAGGTTGCCATTTGCCTGGACTTCTTGATTGTCCTCCTTGGCCTCCTGGACTTTGAACGGCACGGCATTCAGTTGCGTGTCGGGTATGCCCATGTCGACCGCGATGGTTGAAGCGTTCACCCTGCAGGTGACGATGCAGCCGTTCATCATCTCCAGAGTGAGCTTAGGCAGTGGGCTGAGTTGTTGTTCTGCGATGAACAGCGCCGCGCAACGGGCACCGTTGCCGCACTGTTCCACCTCGGTGCCATCTGCATTGAAGATTCGGTACTTGAAATCCGCGTCGGGGTCGGTTGGTGGCTCGATAGTGAGCAGCTGATCGAATCCGACCCCGGTTCGACGATCTGCCCACGAACGAATCAGGTCGGGGGTAAACGCGAGGTCCTGGGTGACGAGATCGAGCACCATGAAGTCGTTGCCAAGACCGTGCATTTTGCTGAAGGCGATGCGCATCGTCTAACCTTCGTTCAGCTCCAGTCGAAGTTGGTCCATCGTGGTTTCCCTGCGGCGAACTACCTGGAAATTCGATCCGTCCACGAGTACTTCCGCGGGTCGCCCCCGAGTGTTGTAGTTAGAACTCTGTACCATGCCATAAGCACCTGCAGAAAGCACTGCGAGCAGGTCGCCTGCAGACAACGCCAGGTGGCGTTCATGGGCGAGAAAATCTCCGCTTTCGCACACGGGGCCGACGATGTCCCAGCACTGTTCGTCAGCTGCATCCGCTTGTGCCTTTACCGGTACGACATCGTGCCAGGCCTGGTAGAGAGCCGGTCGCAACAGATCGTTCATCGCGGCGTCCACCACGGCGAAATTTTTGTGTTCCGGGGTGGCTTGTGGCTTCAGGTACTCGACCCGGGTGAGCAACACGCCGCCGTTAGCCACCAGAAAACGCCCAGGTTCCAAGAGGAGTTTGATGTCGCGCTCGCCTATCAGTGCTGCAAGGTGACGACCGTAAGTTTCGAGATCGAATTCCTCTTCGTCGCGATAGCTAACGCCGAGACCGCCGCCCATGTCGATGTGTTCAATATGGATGTGCAAGCTTTCCAGCTGGTCAACTATCTCGAGGAGGATTGCGCAGGCTTCGGCGAGTGGCGCAACGGTGTCGAGCTGAGAGCCGATGTGACAGTCGATGCCGCGCACGCTGAGTGACTCACTAGCAGCCGCCTGCCGATACAGGTCGATCGCATGTGTTGCCGGTACGCCGAACTTGTTTTCCTTGAGTCCGGTGGAGATATAAGGGTGCGTGTTGGCATCCACGTCTGGATTGATGCGGATCGAGATGGGAGCAACCTTGCTCAACAATTCAGCACGGGCCGCGATGCGGTCGAGTTCAGCAGCGCTTTCCACATTAAAACAACCGATGCCCAGCTTCAGTGCCAGGTCGATCTCTGTTACGGATTTACCGACGCCGGAGAACACCACGCGCGCGGGTGCCGCGCCGATACTGATCACGCGTTGTAACTCACCACCCGAGACGATGTCGAACCCCGCACCAAGGTTTGCGAAGCAGCGCAATACGCCGAGATTTGAATTGGCTTTCACGGCGTAACAGATCACGACGTTGAGCTTCGCCATCGCGTTCAGTATCGTCTGGTAACGGTTCTCGAAGTAGGTCCGGGAGTACACGTAGACCGGTGTGCCCACGGCTTCGGCAATGGTCTCTAAGGAAACCCCTTCAGCGTGCAGAACGCCGTTTCGCAGAGCAAATGGCTGCATGTTAGTTTTCCGGGCTTTCACTATTCATGAGTTCGCCTCAAGAGTGCATCGCAAGATGCGCAAACACGGCACAGGTGTCTCGGCTGGGATCTCCTTAGCCAGAGACTCTTCGGTCAGAGACTTTTCAGGTAAAGACAGAGGTCCCTTCTGGCCACAGGTGGCGGCTATGTTGGTAAAGAGGCCGAGAAAGATAAACAGTCGCATCCAGCGCACGGAAACAGCCCGAAAAAATCAGCGCGCAAGTATACACCCGAAGTCCTCAACTACTATTTTTCCCTATAATTTTCTACAGCTTAGCTTCCGAAAATTCGGGAAATGTCGCGTACGCAGTGGTGCATCCCTGCACCGGGCGCTAGTCCCAGTCCAAAATACAAGCATTTTGGACAGGAACTAGCTAGCCCTTAGACCTCTGTTCGGCAGGCCATTCATCGGGCGGGATAACCTGAAACTATCGCGGTCGAAGGTCACCGCACCATCGGTTATCGAGAGGTGGTTGTGGAGTTCACCCTGATCGGTGAACGAAGCTTGCTGCAACCGGTCTGGTAGCCGCGTCAGACACACCAGGTCCTCGCCAAATGGAAACACGAAACGGTTGTTGGGTCGCTCCAGGGCTGCGCGCGCTTGCTGCTCCAGACCTGACAATCGGGATTGAATCCGAAACCGGTTGAGATCGCCGATGGCCACCCAGCTGACCGGTACGTTTTGGAATAAAATCTCAACGATACCCTCCACGACCCGTTCCTTACCCGAGTAGGTGTCTACCGACCAAGCACCGTTTGCAGTATGTCGAACCAGATCCAGACTTAGCACCTGACGTCTGTGTAGGGCGCTGTAGTCCAGAGGATCGTTCTGTTGGCTGAGTAACATGTCGTTTTCATTCGAACTGATGAGTTCCGCATTGACGAAAACCTGCCCGGTGTCATCACTGAGCGAGGAGGTGATCTGCATCAGGTGATTGGCGAGTAACTGGTCAGGCCCCTTGTACACGAGGGTGAGTGCATTAATCCTCGCCCAGACCACGACCTCGACCAGGCGGGAGGCCGTATAAACCGTTCGCTCATTGTCTTTTGCCAGCCAACCATCCGATGTTTGCATTATGGAGACTTCGCCTGTGTATCCCTCTGGGAGCAAGGCTGGATTGAGGCGGAAGACGGTTCCTGGTTGCGGCGCAGTTAATTGATCCAGAGACTTCTCGACACGGCGCCGGCGCTGCTCGTTCAGCCAGTGCCATCGAGTCGTTTCTGCGGCGGTCTCTTTGCAGGTTGACCGTTCAGCTCCCGGGAGAGCGAGCTTGTAAACGAGCTTCAGTCCGGAGAGCAATGCTTGAATGACATCTGCATTTTCCCGCAATAATTCGCTGAAAGGCCATCGCTCAGGGGCACGCAAGTATCGAATGTCGCGCCGGCTGAAGCCCCAGCTTGCGAAGAGCTCGTCGAGAATCACAGCTTGCGGACCTTTGCTGCAGGTTGCTTTGCGTATGAACAGGTTCTGGACGAACCGTTGCAGTTTACTGCTCGGGTTCATGCAGCGATCGATGTAGCGATACAACATGATATAGGTGTCCAGATTCCGAGCGTCGGTGTTCCCCTCGTACAACGCAGTCTTATAGACGGTGGATAGTGGCGCCTCGCTGGAATTTTCAGCATAGATCTCGACGAGCTTGAGCTTCAAGAGGGACTTGTGTGGTGTAGTGATTGCACGCTCGAGTTCCATTAACGCCGCTTCCGCGAGCTCTGCAGGGGGAAACGGTGTCACGGGTCCGAAGTCGATCACATCGCCCGGTTCGATGAATCTGTAATGAAGCAGCCGGTCGCGCAGTGTGTGGTATTGGCTGTGGTGCTCAGACGGTATGACCCACCAGAGAGGATATTTACCGGCAATCAACGATGCGCTGCGGTAGAACTCGTCCAAGAGAAGATTGGGAGTATTGCAGCCAGGGAGATCTCGTTGCTGCCGGAATGAGCTCGGATCCACGAGAAAAACATGCAGATCGAGACCAAGATCCTGGGCCCATTCGTGGAGCAACTGGACTTTGGGCCAGAGAGCGGCGTGCAGATGGGTATCGCAGCAGATCCAGACGTCGATGTCGCTCGAGGAGTTTTGCGCCACGCTACCGCCGCTGCCCATGATGAACATGGCTTGGAGCCGGCATTGTGGTGCGAGAAAGGGTTCCGCCTGAAAGCTCGGCGCGAGCGCGCGCAACGCGTCATTACTACGATCGCTGGGTCGATAGCCTGGAAACCCGGCAGGAATTTGCTCGTTGATGTAGCCTGGCAGCGCGGCGTGGTTCCAGTGGAAGAGTAATGGTAGCGCCTCGAGAATACGCTGCTGCTGAAAAGGTAGTCGCTCGCAGCTCTGCGAATAACGAAGTGCATGATGCTGCCGAAACCGTTCGATGATGATATGCAGCGCTTTGATGTCGACTTCGTCGTTGTCGAGCAGAAACCGAATGGGTGTGACCATGTACTTCAGTATAGGCAGCCACGTCACAGTCTCAGGAGATAGGCGGGTCGGCACAAGCAGGGAGATGCAGGCTAGCTAGTTCTTGTCCAGAAATTGCCTTCCTGCTACGCCCGCTGCGCCCGCGTGAATTTCTTTAGTCGTCTTACTGCGTAAGACTCGCATTTTCCTTCGGAAAAGGAGACGTACGTAGTGCGTACGCAGTGGGCATCCATGCCCATCACGCTAGTTCCCGTCCATTCTGGACAGGAACTAGCTAGTTGTTCTCTTTGATGCGTTTCCGGGCGCGGGCGATGGCGGCGCGAACCTGTTCTGGGCTGGTGCCGCCGAAGTGATTGCGTGCACGCACCGAGCCTTCCAGCGTCAGCACATCGAATACAGATTCGTCGACCACCTCCGTGCCGAATTGGCGAAGCTCCTCCAGACTGAGTTCATCGAGGGTTTTGTGTTGTTCGATGGCATAAGCCACGGTACGGCCCACCGCCTCGTGAGCATCGCGAAACGGCATATCCTTGCGCACCAGGTAGTCGGCAAGATCTGTTGCCGTGGCAAAACCGTCGTTTGCCGCTTTACGCATCGCTCCCACATTGGGAATCATCGCGGGAATCAACCCGTTCATGGCCGTCAGCACGTCCCGTAGCGTGTCGATGCTGTCGAATAACGGTTCCTTGTCTTCCTGATTGTCTTTGTTGTAGGCCAGTGGTTGTCCTTTCATCAAGGTCAGCAAGGCCATCAGGTGACCAAAAACCCTCCCCGTCTTGCCGCGCACAAGTTCGGGTACATCTGGATTTTTCTTCTGTGGCATGATGCTCGAACCGGTGCAGAATCGGTCGGGTAACTCCACGAAGGTAAATTGTTGTGAGTTCCACAGGACGAGCTCTTCCGACCATCTCGACATATGGTTCATTGTGAGGCTCGCCACCGCGCAGAACTCTATGGCGAAGTCTCTGTCACTCACCGCGTCCAGGGAATTTTCCGCAACCGCATCGAATCCAAGCTCCGCCGCGACGAGTTGGCGGTTGATGGGGAAGGTGGTTCCCGCCAGCGCCGCGCTCCCCAGTGGCAAAACGTTGACGCGTCGCCGACATTCCTTCAGACGTTCCCCATCGCGCAACAGCATCTCGAACCATGCCAGCAGGTGGTGTCCGAAAGTAACAGGTTGGGCTATCTGCAAATGGGTGAATCCGGGCATGATGGTTTCGGCATGCTGCTCCGCTTGATCCAGGATGGCAGTCAGCAGTTGTGCTGTGCGTGTTTGCAGGTCGTCGATGGCATCTCGCAGATATAGCCTTAGATCGGTTGCTACCTGATCGTTACGGGAACGGCCTGTATGCAATTTTTTGCCAACCTCGCCGATCAGGTCGATTAGCCGAGCTTCGATGTTCATGTGAACGTCTTCGAGAGCCACTCGCCAGGTGAATTCTCCGTCGTCTATCTCTTTGTGAATCGATTGCAATCCCGATACGATGCGTGCGCTTTCTTCGTTTGTGAGCACGCCAACTTTACCGAGCATGTTGGCATGGGCGATGGAGCTTCGGATATCGTGACGGTACAAGCGCTGATCAAAGGTCACTGATGCCGTGAAGCGCTCCACGAACTGATCGGTGGCTTCGTTGAACCGGCCGCCCCAAGGCTTGGAATCTTGGCTCATGGTGTAAGGATTTCCCGTTAAGATGGCGGATTATAGCAATCAATTGCGGGGCTCAATGCCGGAACTCGACCGCACGGCGCGACCTTCGGAATTCATCGTTCCCGAACTCTGCAACGCCACGGCGATCTCTCTGCTGGTGCTCATAGGTGAGCTGCTGGTTTTGGTTTTGTTGTTCGCTGGTGGACCAATCAACTGGGCGCGTTTCGCACTTATGTCGTTATTCGTGCAATGGGTGGCGCTCGCCAGCGCGGGCCTGCTGTGCTGGTCACGCACATTGCTCGCCAGGTTTGGTCTTGTCACAGGTGCCGTGTTGGCATTTTTGTCAATTCTGTTAATCACGCTGGTCGTTGGCATCATTGCGGACCGCGTCCTGGTTGGATCCCTGGATAGAGGAATCGATTTTTCCTCGATCGTGGGACAATTGGTGATCTCAGGGATAATTTCCGCTTTGGCGCTGCGCTACTTTTACGTTCAGCAACAACTGCGTGAGCAGGAGCAGTCCGAGCTTCAGTCGCGTATTCAAGCGTTGCAGTCGCGAATTCGCCCGCACTTTCTGTTCAATAGCATGAATATCATTGCGAGTTTGATCGCGACGGATCCGGATACGGCAGAGACCGTGGTGGAGGATCTTGCGGAGTTGTTTCGTGCCAGCTTGAATGATGCGGGCAACCAGGTGCAGCTAAAAGAGGAGCTGGATCTTTGTGAGCGATACGTACGCATCGAGTCTTTGCGCCTCGGCGATCGGTTGAACTTGATCTGGGATGTGGAGGAGACTAGTAACATCGTTCAGATTCCTCTCCTTACCTTGCAACCTTTGTTGGAAAACGCGATTTATCACGGCATACAGCCGCTGCCCCAAGGAGGCACCATCTCGGTTCGGCTCTGGTACGAAAACGAGGAAGTCAAAGTGGAAATCACCAACCCGCTTCCCCCTGAGGGCGCCCGTTCTCGCAGTCAGGGTAATCAGATGGCACTGAACAACATCCGCAGCAGGCTCAATGCACTGTACGGCGCGCGCGCCGAACTCACGACGGAGACTCGGGACGGCCTGTACGTCACATCGCTGACGTATCCTTTCGCGATGCAGGTGGATGAGGTAGATACGCCATGAGAGTTCTCATTGTGGATGATGAACAGCTTGCCAGAGATCGATTGGCGAGGATGGTTACGGATTTTGATACTTACGAGGTCGTGGGGGAAGCTGCTAACGGTGTGGAAGCGGTGCGGCTTGCTGCCGAGACGCTGCCTGAGGTGGTGTTGTTGGATATACGCATGCCAGGCATGGATGGATTAGAGGCCGCCCGGCACTTTAATGAGTTCGAAGAACCGCCTGCCGTAATCTTCTGCACGGCGTACGAAGAGCATGCGTTGGAGGCGTTTGATTTGCAGGCTGTCGGCTATCTACTAAAACCGGTACGCAAGGAAAACCTTGGTACGGCTTTGGCCAAAGCCCAGCGGGTCAACAAGGCACAGCTCGCGGCGCTCGC
>SMWK01000112.1 GCA_004356895.1 Gammaproteobacteria bacterium | reverse complement strand
GGAAGTATCGGTGCTGACATCGCGTGGCAAAACCGTTATCGACACGGCCCCGTGAGTTATCGCACCGAGCAGGTATGCACGGTGGTTAACGAATTCCAGGAAGAAGAGCGTCTCGCGGGCTATCGGGTGCGTTACCGCTACGCCGGTAAAACTTACACGACTCGTATGAATCGCGATCCTGGCGATCGCTTGAGAGTTCGCGTCCGTGTGACACCCGCAGCGTAAGGTAGTGAGTTTTGGGAGTACAATGTACGTAGTATGGTTCGAGGATCGGTAGCATGAACGCGCCCTCGTGTCGCAAGTGGCTCCTCTTGCTGGTACTTGTACTCCCACTTTCTCCGACGCTTGGCTACGCGGGTACGCTCCTGAATGCCGTAGCCAACGTCAGTGTATTTGCGGCCGCGGCTGAGCCCAATACGCTGGCGCCCCAGCCAGGTATCTCGATAGAGAAGGCTACGAGTATCGTGCGGGGAATGTTCGGGGGGAGGGTTCTCTCGGCAATCCCGGTGCAGCGAGGTGAAAAACGCGGTTATGAAGTGCGGATGCTGCTCGATGGTAAGAAGGTAAAAAAAGTATTTATCGACCAACAGGGGCGGGTGAAGTCCAAGTAGCCTTTAGCGGGTTACACAACAACCCTGAGCGGAAAAAAGATGCGAATCCTGGTAGTAGAAGACGAACAGATCCTCCAAGACCAGCTGGTTGAGAAGCTCAAGCATGCGGGTTACGTCGTGGATGCCGCCGGGGACGGCGAAGAAGGGTTGTATTACGGTCGCGAATACGACTATGACGCAGCAGTCATTGACCTTGGCTTACCGAAACTTGATGGCATCGACCTGATTACTACGCTGCGTAATGAGAAACGCAGTTTCCCGGTTCTGGTACTCACCGCACGCGGTCACTGGCAAGATAAAGTGCACGGACTCGAAGCCGGTGCTGACGACTACCTCACTAAACCCTTTCAGATGGAAGAGCTGTTGGCTCGGCTTAATGCCCTGATGCGCCGGGCGGCGGGTCATGCATCACCCGTCCTCAGAGAAGGTGAACTGCAGCTCGACACCGCCAAAAAAGAAGTGCGCGTGGAAGACGCCCTCGTCGAGTTGACCGCCTATGAGTACAAGGTGCTTGAGTATCTGATGATGAACGCAAGCCGCGTGGTGTCGAAAACCGAGCTGACCGAACACCTGTATGATCAGGACTTCGACCGAGACAGTAATGTCATCGAAGTTTTTGTTGGGCGATTGCGCAAAAAACTCGAACCGATCAATCCCATTCGTACGGTGCGTGGTCAAGGCTACCGATTCAACGTGGAAACTACTGCTTGAAAACCGGCATACAGTCCCGGCTGTTGCTCACCACCTCACTAGTACTCAGCTCGTTCCTGTTCCTTGCCGGTTTCGTTCTCGATCGCTCGTTTCAGGAGAGCATCAGAGAAAGTGCCAGGGATCAGTTGGAGCTTGTTATCTATTCGCTGATGGGGGCGGCTCTAGAGTTCGATGAACAGTTGGGGTTCAGTACCGATCTGGCTGACAATCGGCTCTATCAGCCAGAAAGTGGTTGGTATGCCATGGTCGAACGACATGGGAAGGAGGACCGCTGGCGCTCGCTCTCGGCGCGCACGACGGGCGTCGAGTTTCTCGACTACCAGGGAATTTTGAATCCGGGCCAGTTCGACTTTCATGAGGAAAATGAGGGGTCCGTGGACCGGTTCTTCCTCACCTACGTTGTCATCTGGGAGGACGAAGATGAAACTCTGTTGACCTTTCAGGTTGCAGCAGACCAGGAGCCGTTCGTTAGAACAATTCGCGGGTTCCGACGCAATCTCTATATTGGGTTAGGTGCGGTTACGGTGTTTTTTGTTATGGCTCAGTACGTCGCGGTACGTTGGGGACTGCGTCCGTTGCGTGCCATGGCAGAGGAGGTCCGTGAACTCGAGGACGGCAAGCGCGAGCGACTGAGCGAATCCTACCCCATAGAGCTCGATGGCCTTGCTCAGAATCTGGACCGTTTTATCGCCCATGAGCAACGCAGCCGCTCGCGTTACCGCAAGGCCATGGAAGACCTTGCCCACAGCTTGAAGACGCCGCTGGCCGTTATCCGTAACGCCTTGCAGGACGACAAACGCGAGGAAAGTAACTTGCTTTCAGAGCAGCTCGATCGCATGGAGAACACCGTTACGCGTCAGTTGACCCGGGCTTCAGCAGTAGGTCCAGTTATCGTCGGTAGGCGCGTAGATGTTGGCAACGTGATCGATAGACTGGTAAGGGCGCTACAAACCGCCTACAGCGATCGCAACATCGAAGTGGAGCAGCAGCTCGAACCGGGCATGACGGTACGGGGAGATGAGCGCGACTTAATGGAGATGTTAGGGAATCTGCTGGAAAATGCTTTCAAGTACACGCGCACGAGAATCCTCATTCGCAGCGCTAGCAGCGCAAGTACGTCCATCTACCTGGAAGACGACGGCCCCGGCATCGACCCCGAACTTCGCGAAGAGGTCCTCAACCGGGGCACCCGAGCAGACGAAGTACAACAGGGCCAGGGAATCGGTCTGGCTGTCGTCGCCGAGCTGGTAGAACTCTACCACGGGCAACTGACGATCAGCGAAAGTCGCTGGGGCGGGGCTGAAATCCGTCTCGATCTCCCCTGATACCAAATCACTCTCGAAGATATTTCTCAATTGCCAGGAAAAAACGATCCCGCAAGTTCTCGGTACCCTCGAGTTTTGGTCCCGCCGCACACCAGCGAGCCACCATCTCCATCGGATCATCACCTTGCCGGCGTTGGCCCAACCCGCGTTTGAGCGCCTCCACCTGAACTTGCAGCCGAACCTCGTGCTCTTCGGTGGGTACTTCGATACCCGCGGCGAGTTCGGCACTTATGGTGAGCATGTGTAACATCTTCATGGGCACTTCGTCTTTCAGGAGCGCTTCTCGGCCGGCAAATGCCGAATGAAGTTCTTCGAATCCTGTGGTTTCACCGGCTTGATGAGCAACTTCGCGTTTCGAATGCATCTCATCCCAGGTTTTGAGCTGGGAAAGTTCCACGAACTGGGCCTCAAAAGCTTTTTCTCTAAGCAGCCCGCGGTAATCGCGAACCAGTTCGTCGAATCGGCGTTCGAATGATTTAGCGTTTCGTGGTGGTATGTCGTGCAGCTTGCGAAAACGCTGTTGCAGGTCGCGCAGGATGTTGTCTTCAGCGTTGCTGGGCCCTGTGGTATCCAACAGTTGGGAGAGTTCTTCGCATAACGCCTCGGCTTCCTTCATCGCTTCTTGAACTGCCGCGTCGGCCTGTTGCTTCTCGTTGTCTCGGGTCGCGAAGATCTGATCACAGTATCCGCGGAACTGCCGCCACAGGTTCTGGTCGGCGCGGCGTGGTGTAACACCGACCGCACGCCAACTCTGCTGCAACTCTTTAGCCCGACGAACCTTTTCGCCCACATCTTTGCCGCTTTCGTTGATCGTTTTGGCTTCCTCGACGATCGCCTGCTTGGTCTGCAGGTTCTTTACCCAAGCAGCCTTCACCAGATCATGTAGACGATTCTGTAGCTTCTCGAAGCGTGCTTCGAGAGGTTTGCCTGGTGTTCTATCGACTGGATGATGTTTGCGCCACTCAGAACGAGCGGTGCGCATTATTTGCTCAGCCGCCTTCATGTCGGCCGTTTCCCAGTCGGAACTGTTGAGATAACTCTCGAGTTGGTTGCAGATTCCCTCGCGTTGCGAAAGGTTTTTACGACGCTCTTTGGCTTGTTCGCCAAAGTAGCTTCGACAGGGTTCGAAAGCTCGCTCAGCTAGTTGATTGAAGCGTTCGGCGAGGCGTCGATCATCCGCCTTGTTTATAGCGCCCAATTCATTCCAATCCCCGCGCAGGCGTTTGATGCGCTGAGCTTGATCTGGTGGGTTGAATGGTGCCTCGACGAGTTTCTGCATTGCGTTACAGAGCTCTTCGCGTTTCGGGGCAGTGGCGAAGGCTTGCCAATCGCGTAGCTCGGCCAGACGCGCCGCTTGTTGATTCAGGTTTTTGTCGAGTGTTCGCAGGCTCCTGCCTGGTAATCCTTTGCTGAGTTTGCGTGCTTTGTTCAGTGTGCCTGAAGCCGATTGCGACGAACCGGCGTCGATTTCCTGGATCAAAGTAGTGATCAGCTTTTCGAGATTGGCTACTTGCTCGCGCTCGTGAGCCTCGACTCGAAGGAGGTCCTCCTGTAGTGCATTGATGTTCAAAAGGATTTCGCTGTATCTAGGGTCGGGTTTTGCCCACTGCGGCCAGGCGACGTGTTTGCAGACTTGTTCAGCCTGGCGGATGAGCGAACGACACCGGTCTGCGGATTTCCAGAGCGCCGGCAGTTCGGTTGGATCCGTTGGTAGCTGCTCTGGGATTGTCGCAATGGCGAGTTCCAGTGGTTTTACGCTTTCGAGGCGCTCGACGGCATCAGCCAGTTCGCGAAACGTATGGGAAACTGTTTCGAACACTTCGTGTTGAGCGGGCTCGGGTTGTACGTTATCGGCGGCACTCAACCAGGCGTTGGTGAGTTCCTGGCGGCGCTGACTCAGTTCGGAATACGGGCCACCTTGCATCAGGCTG
Organism: Gammaproteobacteria bacterium; assembly: GCA_004356895.1. Taxonomy (GTDB): domain Bacteria; phylum Pseudomonadota; class Gammaproteobacteria; order Pseudomonadales; family Azotimanducaceae; genus SMWK01. The sequence goes on along the minus strand of SMWK01000112.1, from coordinate 7,231 downwards.
TTGTGCAGGGCTTCGAAGTCTTTCACGAGATCCGGAAACGGATCCGCAACGGCAACAGGGGCACTTTCTGGTGATTTTTCTCGAGGTTCCTCATCGAGATTCGCAAATACCGCTTCATGCTTCGAGATGGATTCCAGCACGACCCCGTGTTTAGTCAATATCCCCGCACACTCCTCGAAAGTTTGTACCGTATTCACAAATTCCTGAGCTAAAATGGTTTGACGTTGATAATAGATCGTGTTGCGTTCTGTCTTACGGTGTTTTGTCAAAGCACTGGCAAGTTCGGAAGCACGCTGAAGGGCCATGTTACCGCGTTGACGAACTTGTTTAATATGTTCAAGACGTTCGCGTGCGTAACGGTTGAGCGACTTGTCGTGGTCGCGCGAACGTCGTTCCAAACGAGTCAGCGCGTCCGCGCTCTGCAACTGATCCAGGGCAAGAAGGGGTTCGCGAAGTTCTTGTTTACAGCGCAGCAACAGGTCCTGGAGAATTTCGAGATCGGAGACCTCCCGGGCGATATCGTCGATTAACGTTTTGGCTTCTTCATCGCTGCTAGCGATCAGCAGCCGCTCTTGAAGGACTAGTGGATGATTGCCCAAACCGCATGGACTTCCCGCGCTGATTAGCGTGGCCATTCGAGCGGCTACGGCGCGAGTGAGCACGTCCTGGTTAAGCAGCGTGCCGAGAAAATCGGGATCATTGAGTTTTTCCAGGCAGGCGAGACGCACGGGTGTGTCAGAATCGTTTAGCGCGAGATCTGCAAGTTCAGTTTGCAGGCTCTGAGCCTTGTGCGGTTCCAGTCCTTGGATGGCTTCCCGGCGAATCTCGGGGTTCGCATCGCGGAGTCGATCTTTTCCCTTAAGAAATTTTCCAATCATGACCGTCGGCCGATCTCACAAAGTGCCGTGAGTCCCATCGCACAGCGGCGCACCTTTGCTGTGCTTACAGCCACAGAAGTACACGGTGCGGTCTTCTTCCGCGGTATACGGCTTCGGTAGGAAATCGGACCCCTGGTGGGAACCATCGCAGAAAGGCTGATTAGCGCTCTTGCCACAGGCACACCAGAAGTACTTCTCACCGGTTTTCACCGCAACGGCGAATGGGGCTTTCTGGGCAATGTTAGGACTGGTCATTGAAGTGTCTCCCTCTGTTAGATGTTTAAATAGATCAAATGTTCACGAGAACTTGCGTTCTTCCCACCAGGGGAAAAACTCTGGCATGTCTTTCGATACGGTTCCTGGGAATTTGGCGGGGCGCTTCTCTAAAAACGATGCGACGCCTTCCTTCGAATCCGCGGAGCGGCCCGTGTAATAAACACCACGTGAATCGATCTTGTGCGCCTCGATGGGGTGGTCGGCGCCCAGCATCCGCCACATCATGTGGCGGATCAATGAAACGGAGACCGCCGAAGTGTTGTCCGCAATATCACGGGCAATTCCTCGAGCGGCCTTAAGTAGTTCCTCTTTAGGATGCAAACTGCGCAGTAGACCCCCCTGCAGTGCTTCATCTGCAGGAAATACCCGACCGCTATAACACCATTCGAGCGCTTTCGAGATACCAACAACTCGCGGCAGGAAGTAGCTCGAGCATGCTTCGGGAACGATGCCTCGGCGAGCGAACACAAAACCGAATTTGGCGACGTCCGCAGCGATGCGAACGTCCATTGCGAGTGTCATGGTGATGCCGACGCCGACGGCTGCTCCGTTTATCGCGGCGATAATCGGTTTGTTGAGTTCATAGATCCGCAGTGTCAGCTTGCCACCCCCATCGGGCTGCACACCACTCTGTCGATCCTCGCGGCCATCGGCGTTGAATGTGTCGCTACCACCGGACAGGTCGGCCCCAGCGCAGAAAGCACGACCGGCGCCCGTCACGATGATTGCTCGCACCTCATCGTCTGCATCGGCACGATCGAAGGCGTCAATCATCTCGGTCAACATTTCTCCGGTGAAAGCGTTGAGCTTTTCCGGCCGGTTGAGGGTCAGCGTGAGAATCCCGTCTTCTACATCGTAGGTAATGGCGTTGTAGCTCATAGCGCGAGACAACCTTGGACTTGAGGAAGTGCTATGTTGCCCGTAAATGGGGGCGGCGTAAATTAGCGCCAGGCTGAGCCCAATTCACGCTAAAGCCGAGCGTCCGATGACCATCCGCATGATTTCACTCGTGCCTTCCAGAATCTGGTGCACGCGCAAGTCGCGCACGAAACGCTCGACCGGGTAGTCCATCAGGTAGCCGTAACCACCGTGTAACTGAAGCGCGTCGTTGGCGATCTTGGAACCTGATTCCGTTGCCAGGAGTTTTGCCATTGCGGCAAATGGTGTTTTGTCCAACGCACCCTCGGTGACTTTTTGTGCGGCGATGTAGGTTAAGGCCCGTGCGGCAGACAGCTGCGTCACCATGTCTGCGACCATAAACTGGGTGTTCTGAAAATCGGCGATTGTTTTACCAAACTGACGCCGCTCTTTGGTGTAGCTGATGGCCTCATCAAGACAACGCTGGGCGCCGCCCAGTGAGCAGGCAGCGATGTTCAAGCGACCACCGTCTAAGCCCGACATGGCGATTTTGAACCCGTCGCCCTCGTTACCTACGAGGTTGTCGACCGGAACGCGGGCATCGCTGAAGTTGACAGTGGCTGTGGGTTGCGAATGCCATCCCATCTTGCGCTCTTTAGCGCCAAAGCTGACGCCGGGTGTGTCTTTCTCGACCACAAGGCAACTCACACCGGCATGGCGATCCTGCCCTGTGCGTACCATGCAAACGTAGATTTCGTTCACACCGGCGCCGGAAATAAAAGATTTGCTGCCGTTCAGCACGTATTTGTCGCCATCACGTTCGGCTCGAGTACGGAGTGCGGCGGAATCTGAGCCGGAGTCCGGCTCTGTGAGACAGTAGCTGGCCATGTGTTCCATGCTGATGAGTTTCGGCAGAAACCGCTTGCGTAAGTTGGCTGTTCCGAAGTGTTCTATCATCCACGAGGCCATATTGTGGATGGAGATGAAGGCTGCCGTCGATGGGCATCCATAAGCCATCGCTTCTATGATCAATGCAGCTTCTACCCGACCGAGACCGCTGCCGCCGTTTGCCTCTGAGAGGTATATTGCGCCGAATCCGAGGTCGGCCGCCTCGCCGATGGTTTCCCGCGGGAAGATCTGCTGCTCATCCCAGGTCGCGGCAAACGGGGTGATCTTCTCGGCGGTGAACTTCTCCGCGAGGTTTTTTACCGCAGCCTCGTCGTCGGTGAAGTGGTAGTTCATTCGACGTCCTGCCTCACTGCATGGTTGGTATAACAAAACTCTGGTCGGTGACAACACCTGCGGGCCAGCGTTGAGTGACAGTCTTCACCTTAGTGTAGAAGCGTATCCCTTCTGGACCATGTTGATTTACATCGCCGAACGCTGAGCGTTTCCATCCGCCGAAGCTGTGATAGGCAACCGGTACTGGAATCGGGACATTGATGCCTACCATGCCAACGTTGACTCTTTGCGCAAACTCACGCGCAGCCTGCCCGTTGCGCGTGAAGATGGCCACACCGTTGCCGTACTGGTGGTTCGATGCCAGGTTCATCGCCTGCTCCACGGTCTGGGTACGCATGATCTGCAACACCGGGCCGAATATCTCGTCTTTGTAGCTCTGCATCTCTGGGGTTACGTTGTCTAGAAGCGAGGGTCCGATGAAAAACCCGTCTTCATAACCTTGCAGGGAGAAGCCTCGGCCATCGACGATGAGTTTCGCGCCTTCGTCAACAGACATCTGGATATAGCCGGAAATCTTTTCGCGGTGTGCTGCAGTGATCACGGGACCGTAGTGAGCCTCTGGATCGGTTGCTATGCCTACACGAAGCGCGTCGATTTCTGGCAGTAGCCGCTCGATAAGCGCATCAGCAGTCTTGTCACCGACACAGACGGCCACGGACAACGCCATACAGCGTTCGCCCGCCGAGCCGTAGGCCGCGCCGATAATGTCCTGAACCGTCTGGTCCATATCGGCATCGGGTAACACGATACCGTGGTTTTTTGCACCACCCATTGCCTGCACTCGCTTACCACTCGCCGTACCAGTGGCGTAAACGTATTGAGCGATCGCTGAAGATCCGACAAAACTCACCGCTTTGATGTCCGGGTGAACAAGGATTGCATCCACGGCTTCCTTGTCCCCGTTCACAACGTTCAGTACACCTTCCGGCGCGCCGGCTTCCATGAATAACTCGCCGAGTCTGATAGGCACGCCCGGATCTTTTTCCGATGGCTTTAGCACGAAGGTGTTTCCGCAGGCAATGGCAACACCGAACATCCACATCGGAATCATCGCGGGGAAGTTGAACGGCGTGATGCCGGCTACCACTCCGAGCGGTTGACGCATCGAATAGATATCGATCCCCGGTCCGGCTCCTTCGGTGTACTCCCCTTTCAGCAAATGGGGTATCCCGCAGGCGAACTCGATGACCTCGAGGCCACGTTGGATATCACCTTTGGAGTCGGCGATTACTTTGCCGTGCTGCTCCGAGAGCAGCTTTGCCATTTCGTCCATATTGTCTTCGAGAAGACTCTTGAACTTGAACATCACTCGAGCACGACGTTGTGGATTGAGGGCTGCCCATGCCGGTTGTGCGGTCTGTGCCGCTTGTACTGCGTGATCCAGCTCGGCAGCTGTCGCCATGGCAACCTGGGCTTGAACCTCACCGAGCGAGGGGTTGAAGATATCGCCAAATCGCCCACTGGTGCCCGCCACTGCTTGACCGGCTACAAAATGGCCGTATTGCACGTCTGCCATGAACAGTCTCCTGAATTTCTTAAACGCCCAGAATGAGGGCGATAAGTCTATTGCCGTAATTTCGCTTTATCTATAGGCACACGGCCTCGAGCGAACTCATGAATAATCCGGCCCGTGTTCGGTATCGGGGTTCTTGAGGATACTTTAAGCCAGGCAAATTCTTGTAACCCCCAGATCGAGCGCATAACATTCGCGGGTTTGGCTGAGGGTGATGAGACCACTTGGGCCTAAGTCACGGGTAAGGGGACTTTATGGATTTTTCTTTTTCCGAGGAACAGACACTGCTGCAAGACACCATCGCACGATACATTCAAAACGAATATTCGTTCGAAACGAGACAGAAAATCGTTCTGGAAGAAATTGGTTACAGCCATGAGGTCTGGAAGACCTACGCTGAGCTCGGGTGGTTGGGGGTGCCCTTCTCCGAGGAAGACGGTGGCTTCGGCGGCACGGCGATCGAAGGGATGATCATGCTCGAGCAGTTCGGCAAAGGACTGGTGGTCGAACCATTCCTCGCCACCGTTGTGTTAGCAGGAGGCGCATTGAAAATTGGCGGCTCCAAGACCCAGAAGGACAAATATCTCAGTGGCGTAATTGATGGTTCGCTGCAAGGCGCACTTGCCTACGCAGAACCTCAAGGACGCTTTAACCTCGCGGATCTCACGACAAAAGCGGAAAAGGACGGCGACGGTTATATTATTAATGGCTACAAGGCCGTTGTACTGAACGGCCCCACCGCTGACTTTCTGGTGCTATCCACTCGTACCTCGGGTGCCCAGAGAGACAAGCAAGGCGTGACGCTTTTTGTGGTGGACGGGAACGCGGAGGGCATCAGTCGTCGCGACTATCCGACGGTGGATGCGATGCGTGCTTCAGAAATCACCTTTGAAAATGTGAAGGTCTCGCACGATGCGCTTCTTATTGGTGAGAACGGTGAGGAAGGAGAAGGGCTTGCGATCATCGAGCAGGTGATCGACGAAGGTATTCTCGCGATTGGCGCCGAAGCGGTAGGCTGCATGGAGGTGCTTTACAAGGCGACGGTGGAATATTGCAAAACGCGCGAGCAGTTCGGTCAACCGATCGGTAAGTTTCAAGTTTTACAGCACCGTATGGTGGATATGTTCATGGAACACGAACAAGCAAAGTCACTCATGTACATGGCGGCTATGCGTATGGACGAAGGTTATGGCAATGATGCAAAGAAAGCGGTTTCTGCCTTCAAGGTGCAGGTGGGTAAGTCGGGACGTTTTGTTGGCCAGAATGCGGTACAACTCCACGGCGGCATGGGTATGACGGAGGAGTTGAGTGTCGGGCACTACTTCAAGCGGTTGACGATGATCAACACGTTGTTTGGCAACGTGGATTTCCATCTGAAACGATTCGGCGAGCTCTAGACTAAGTGGCGCGCTGGGATAAAGAGCCGACTTCCACCATTCCAGAATGGTTTTTCGAGGCGGTGGAAACCGCTTATGAATCGCACACCGTCTCCGTAGAAGATTGTGACGTCGCCTACCAACGCTGGGGAGATGCTACTAAACCGGGTTTGCTGTTCATTCACGGTATGAACGCCCACTCCCACTGGTGGGATTTCATCGCCCCGCAATTCCTCGAAGACTACCAGGTCGCAGCGATGAATCTCACGGGTATGGGCGATTCCGACTACCGTTATGAATATGACGGCACCACCTATGCTGAGGAGATCGTTGCCGTTTGCGACGATGCGGGATTTGACAACGACGTTGTAGTGGTTGCCCACAGTTTCGGTGGCGGCATGGCGGTGAAAGCCGCAAATCTGCATCCCGAGCGGTTTGGTGCACTCGTTCTTGTGGATTCCGGACTTCGCCATCCGGACGATCCCTTGCCGGACCGACCGGGCATGGGTGGGCGTGCCAAAATGTACCCGGACAGAGAAACTGCGCTCGGCCGTTTCCGCCTTTACCCGCCGCAAACTTGTGACAACACCTACATCCTCGAATACATTGCCCGACAATCGTTAATGCGTGTTGATGGCGGTGGCTGGGCGTGGAAGTTCGATGAAGATTTACCAGCCACCATGAAAGATGTCGAACGCACCCCGGAAGATTTTCGTAACTTGACGCTCAAGCTCGGAGTAATCTTCGGGGCGGACAGCGAACTCTTCGGCGGCCGTTCCCTGGAATACATGAGGGAGCTCATTACCCAGGATTTTCCCGCGGTTGTACTCGAAAATGCCAAACACCACCTGTTCCTGGACCAACCGCTTGCGTTTATTGACGCGTTGAAAGGTATGTTACGGGATCTTCGTAGATAGTGCTGTCCAGAATGCGGAGCATTCTGATACCGCACTAGTGGAGGGCAGGGATGCCCACGGCGTTCGCACTACGTACGTGACCTTTTCTGAAGGAAAATGCGAGGTTTTCGTAGAGAACCGACGGAGGAAAATTCGCAGGAGCGAATTTCCGGACAAGAACTAATTAGAGTT
>SMWK01000111.1 GCA_004356895.1 Gammaproteobacteria bacterium | reverse complement strand
ATATGCGCATCGCTCGCCATGAACAGCAAATCGCAGCAGAGCACCAGATCGGTCGCGCCACCAATGGCCCACCCGCTGATCTCTCCAAGCACCGGTTTGGGACACTCCCAGATACGCATGAACCGTTTTACGTTGTTACCCATGAACTGAAGGTCCTTCACCGGATCCCATGCACCTGGTCGTTTCTCGATATCCGGTGCCCCATAAGGTATGTCCCAGGGTTCTCGATTGGTCAGGTCGTAACCCGCCGTAAATGTGTCCCCTGCTCCTCGAAGGACGATAGCCGCAACTTCTTTCGAACGGCTCGCCTCATCGACCCTGTCCGCAATCTGCTGAACGACTCGTTCGGTCAGTGTGTTTTTCTTCTCCGGACGGTTGATGGCGATGATCGCGATCCCATCTCGCTGTTCATATATGACTTCAGCAGTGCCCATGATCGCCTCCTTTGTTAACTTCGTTACCTTCAGAAATGAAATTTGCCACCCACAAGAGAGCAACGATTCGCTCGAGTATATGATGTTTCGGCAAACCCAATGGTGTAATAAGATCGCCGTGGAGTTCAGGAAAAGGCTGGGGGTTCAGGCATGAGCGCGCTTTCTGGCAAGGTCGCATTCGTCACGGGTGCCGGTCGCGGAATCGGCCGGGCAATTGCGGTGAAGTTGGCTGCCGCGGGCGCAGTGGTTGCCGTCACCGATCTACACCCGGCCCGTTTCGAGGGTGAGCGCTACTATCGATTACGCAAACGGTTTTCCGGTGATGACGAGGCTGTCTCCACCACCGAGGCCATCGTTGCTGCTGGCGGGCAGGCTCGAGAATATCAACTAGACGTGGCTGACGTCGACGCAGTGCGGCGTGTTGTTCACAGTGTGACGGAAGAACTCGGTCCAGCGGACATTCTGATCAACAACGCGGGCATCGTGAACAACATCTCCACAATCGAGGACATGGATCCCGACGCCTGGGCCCACGAGATTCAAGTGAACTTATCCGGCGCGTTTCATTGCACCCAGGCGCTCGCGCCTGGCATGGCGGAGCGCGGATGGGGTCGGATCATCAATATCTCATCGGTCGCCGCCCGCCAACCGGGTCTGGGTCAGCCGAGCTATACCGCAAGTAAGGCCGGTGTCGCCGCATTTACTCAGAGCGTTGCGCAGGAATTCGGACCCAGCGGGGTCACCGCAAACGCGATCATGCCAGGCTTGATCGGAACACCACTGGTGCTTTCCATGCCTGAGCAAATCCGCACAGCGTCGATCAAGCGCGTTCCCGTGCAGCGCCTCGGTACCCCGGACGATATCGCCAACCTGGCACTTTTCCTTGCCTCTGAAGAAGCGTCGTTCATCACTGCAACGGCCATCCCTTGTGACGGCGGGATGCTCGGCGCTCCCCTTGGCGGATTCAATTGATGTCCGAAGGATAAACAACGGAGCGCGGAGAGGTGTTTCGTAGAGCGTCCAATCGGCTCCTGTTATGCTCCATGTCGGGGTTGCAAGGAATTCATCAACAATAAGAAAAGCCGGGTTGCTTAAACTTACTCGCGCTGACAACAAGTTTGGGGATTGTTTAGATGCATTCGATCATGATCGTACTTCTCGGCATCGCCGGTATGGCGTTTGGCTGGTTCGTCTACTCCAAATTTATCGCCGAAAAAATATTCAAGTTAGATCCAAACTTCGTCACCCCTGCTCACGAACTCAATGACGGTGTGGATTTCGTTCCCACTAACAAATATGTTCTGTGGGGTCACCATTTCACTTCAGTTGCCGGCGCTGCACCAATAGTCGGACCAGCCATCGCCGTGTACTGGGGTTGGGTACCCGCCGTGTTGTGGGTTGTACTCGGCACGATATTTTTTGCTGGCGTGCACGACTTGGGAGCAATGTGGGCTAGCAACCGGCATAAGGGCAAGTCCATCGGCGCTCTTTCCGAAACGGTAATCGGCAAGCGCACCCGTGCTCTATTCATGGTGGTCATTTTTCTTGTGCTGCTGATGGTGAACTCGGTGTTCGGCGTCGTTATCGCCAACGCATTCGTAAACACGCCGAGCGCCGTGTTCCCGGCCTGGTCGGCAATCGTGGTCGCACTCGTCATTGGTCAACTGGTACACCGCAAATTCAACCTGGTTTTTCTCAGTATCGGTGGTGTGATTGTGTTGTATCTGTCTGTGTATGGCGGCAGCGTTATGCCACTCGAACTGCCTGCCATGTTCGGCCTCGCGCCGCAAGCGAACTGGATCATCATTCTGTTCGCCTACGCGGCTATCGCATCGATGCTGCCAGTGTGGGTACTCCTGCAACCGCGGGATTTCATCAACGGCATGCAACTCTTCGTCGGCCTGATTCTGCTCTATGGCGCGGTACTGCTGTTCATGCCCGACATTTCGGCACCGGCCTTCAACACTCACCTGAGTGAGAGCGCACCTTCAATTTTTCCGCTTCTATTCGTCACCATCGCCTGCGGGGCAGTTTCTGGATTTCACGGAATCGTTGCTTCAGGCACGAGTTCCAAACAACTTGATAAGGAACCCGATGCGCGTTTCGTCGGATATCTGGGTGCCGTCGGCGAAGGATCGCTTGCGCTCATTACGATCGTTGTAGTCAGCGGTGTCGCGTTTGCCGCGACAACCGAAGTCTGGCACGAAATTTATAACGAGTTCGGATCCGCCGGAGCGGGTGCGTTCATCCAGGGGGGTGCAAACCTCATCAGCTCAGGATGGGGACTTCCCACCGGCCTCGCGCAAACGTTGCTTGCCACCATGGTGGTGTTGTTTGCAGGGACGACAATGGATTCAGGTGTGCGGTTGCAGCGATACATCATCCAGGAATGGGGGGGTATCTACAAAATTCCAGCGTTGAACAATGGCATCACCGCGACGCTAATCGCTGTTGGTGCCTGTCTGTTGCTCGCATTCGGCGCGGGTGGTATCTCCGGGACCGGTGGCATGAAAATCTGGCCTCTGTTCGGCTCGACCAACCAGATACACGCCGGGATGACTCTCCTGGTACTTACGGTGATGTTAATCAAGATGGGCCGTACTGCTTATTACACGATGGTGCCCATGATCTTCGTGCTTACGGTGTCGTTTCTCGCAGGTGTCATCACGCTTATCCAGTTCGTCGAGGACGGTAACTACCTGTTGGTGGTCCTCGACATCGTCGTGCTGGTTACGAGCCTGCTGGTGATGCTCGAAGCAGGATCGGTAATTATCAAACACAAACGTTCGAAACCTGAAGACATCGACAGTGCCAGCGGGAGTGGCAGCTTGCCTGAAAGCTAAGTGCTTGCCGAGTAGCTAACCGGCATCGTCTTGATGCTGTTCAGGAAGTTTGTGCGCATTCGCGTGACTTCACCCGTGACATGAATGTCCGGATAACGTGCGAGCATCTCTTCGAGCACCACGCTCAGCTGAAGTTCCGCGAGGCGCCAGCCAATACACAGATGTTGCCCGTAACCAAACGACAGATGACGAGGCCCGTCGCGGGAGACATTAAAGGTAAACGGGTCATCCCACTTTTCCTCGTCCCGATTGCCGGACATGTACCACAATGCGAGCTTGTCACCCGTTTTGATTTTCACGCCGCGCAGCTCATAGTCTTCGAGTGCGGTGCGGCGCATGTAGATCACGGGATGCACCCAACGGATGATCTCATCAACCGCCTTGGGAATGAGCGATGGATCATCCACCAACTTCTGACGCTCGGCGGGATGTTGAGAAAGTGCAAGCGTACCGCCCGAGATGGAGTTCCGAGTAGTTTCGTTGCCAGCAACGACCAACAACACGAATGCCGACAGATAGTCGGCCACGTTCATAGGCTCTCCGTCCACCTCCGTATTAACAAGCATGGTGATGAGATCGTTACCTGGATTTTTCTGGCGATCCTGATAGAGCTGCATGGCGTATCCGCCGAGTTCCATAAATGCGGCCATTACGTGTTCCCGAGAAATGGTCACGTCGGGATCATCACCGCCGATGATGAGGTTGGACCACTTGAAGAGTTTGTGCCGATCTTCCTGGGGTAGGTTGAACAACTCCGCGAGCATCTGAATTGGTAACTCGGCAGCGACGCTCGCTACAAATTCGCAACTATTCTGATCCTTGATACTGTCCAGGATGGCGCTTGCGCGTTCCCGGATTCGAGGCGCCAGACTGTCCAGCGTATGTGGCGTAAATCCCGGTGCGACCATACGCCGATGTTGAACGTGCTCGGGTGGATCCATCGAGATCATGCTGCGTCCGCCTTCGAACTGGGAAAGTTCGGACGGGCTTTCCACCTCTTTTCGGGTGAGGTGGGAGCGTTTGGCGATCATTGCCGGACTCGGCAGCGTGATGCCCCCATGTTTGGCATCGGAGCTGAACACTTTAGGCAGCTTGGAAATCTCCTGAATGTCATCGTATTTGGTAATCGACCAAAACCCGGGGCCGTCCCATGGCTCCTCGCACCAGGCGACGGGTTCTTCCGCGCGAAACTGGCTGAATATGGCATGCGGTCGATCATGATCCTGAAACGTCTCGGCTTCAGAGAGGGCGATACGATCTTCTTGGCTTACTGGCATGTTAGTGTCCTGGTTAAGATACTCACGCGTTCCCTAACTTGGGAAAAGCTGGTCCAGATCATTGCGATCGATTAAATCACAAACGTCTAAGCTCTGGCGCCTCGCCAGTGCTTCCTTTGGTGATACCGGAGACTTTCGCGAATCGGGCTGAAGCTCCCGCAAATTTTTTCGATAACTCAGGTCCTGCCGCGGTAAGCCCGCCATCTACCACAAGATATTCCCCCGTCACAAACTCCGCATCGTCCGAAGCCAGAAACAGAGCCGCACCGGCGATGTGTTCGCCTCTTCCGTAATCCGGCCAGGGTTGGGCCTTGGCGAATGCTTTCCGGGTACCCTCCCCATCGTGCCTCTCAGCAAGCGGTGTTGCGATAAACCCCGGGCAGATTGCGTTCACTCGAATGCGGTCTGCGCCCAACTCCACCGCTGCCGATTGCGACAGACTGATGACGGCGGCTTTTGCGGCTGAGTAGACTAGCGGGCCGCCATCACCACTCAAACCTGCGATGGACGCCGTATTGATGATCGAGCCACCTTCTCCTTGGGCTTTCATCACGCGCGCGGCGTGTTTAATACCAAGGAATACGCCTTTGGCGAGCACATCGAAGGTGTAGTCCCAGTCAGCAACGGTGGTTTCAACCAGCGGGCCGATCGCGCCACCAACACCGGCGTTGTTGAAGACGATGTCCAATCGACCAAAAGCATCCAACGCACATTGCATCATCGCTTCTATATCGCTTTCCTGGGCAACGTCCGTGCGAATGAACCGAACCGATTCGCCATGACCCGCCTCGGTGGCAGCAACAACGGTTTCCTCCCCGGTTGTTACGTTGAAATCGGCAATGACAACCTTGGCTCCCTCGTCGAGAAACCGCATGACACTCGAGCGTCCCATCCCGCTCGCGCCTCCCGTGATGATGGCAACTCTATTTTGCAAACGCATGTTTGAGATTTCCCAGAAAAGCCGAGTCATATTAGCCGTAATCTCATGACCGGGCGCGGAGAATTTTCTATTGAGTGGTTCGACTCCAATTCCGGTGAACAACTCCGATAGGTTGATTTAGATCACACTTCTGCACGATTCTCGGTTGCTCGCAACGCGCTCCCTATACTCAGATATGCAGCTAGATTTCTTTGCGAAATTTAGATGAGTAGATCGCTGACCGTTACAGCATGAGAAAGATTTCGGCCCGCGATCGTTGAGGATGGTGAGGAGAAAATCCCGATGTTGCTAAAACGACAATTCACTCTGGCCTGTCTCCTGGGACTGGTCTGCACCTGGACTGTTGACGTATGGAGTGCGGACAACACAGCCCTGGAAGAAATTATTGTTCAGGCCCAGAAAAGGACGGAAACCCAGCAGGAAGTACCTGCGTCTTTTAATGTTTATACCGAAGCGAACCTCGAGTCTGCCGGTTGGGACAACATAACCGATATTGCCAATACGGTGCCCAGTATCGAGGTGATTGGCGTCACCAAAACGCGTACCACGCTTTTTATCCGCTCAATTGGAACCAACAAGTTCGATATCGGAACCGAGGGATCTGTGGGCGTGTTCGTAGATGGTGTTTACGTTCCGCGGTTCAGCAGTTTGATGCAGGACATCTTCGATGTTGAGCGCGTGGAAGTTCTCAAGGGGCCGCAAGGCACCCTCTACGGGAGGAACACCATCGGTGGTGCAATCAGTCTCTATTCCAAAGAACCGGAACTTGCAGTTGAAAGGAAACTGATTGCCGAAGTGGGTAGCGAAGGTTCTAGCAACATAGGAGCCACCATCAGTGGTGCCTTCAACGACAAGTGGTACGGATCCGCAGCAATATCCCGGCGTGAGCGAGGGGGTTACCGAAAAGACCTGGTTAGCGGTAAAAGCGATGACGAAGAAGTCGGTAGCGCTCGCATCAAGTTGTTATATATACCTACAGACAGTTTTGAGACTTCTCTAACGGCGTACTATTCCGACCAATATACCGACGCTTTTCTGGGCGAACCTTTATCACCTACGGGTGAGGTTTTTGCCATCAGCCCACTGATCACCCAGCAACAAATTGATGCCGTACTCGCCGAAGAAGCTAAGGATACCTACAGCAGCTCGCCGAATCTTCCCGGGTTCACCGAAGTAAAATCTTTGTCGACGGCGTTGACTCTCAAATATTTTTCCGACGATCTAAACATCGAATCCATAACCGGGTTCCGTGACGAGGTCGTTGGCGAACTGGTGGACAACGACCGCATCAGCTTTGACATCCTCGAACAGCACGTCACCCAGAATTCAAAAACCTGGAGTGAAGAATTCAAGATTTTCTCCGAGTCGGGTGGCGCCTATACCATGGATGACAAATGGGAGTGGCTGGCTGGCGTCTTTCTCTATCGCGACGAAGCCGAGCGGGACGATTTGATCAATGTTGGCGCGGACTCTGTCGCAGGTCTTTTGGCCTTTGCCCCGTTCTTTTCACCCGCTCCTTATCCACTCGGTTTCTTAGTAGAGTTGGAGACTCAAAGCTGGGCAGTTTTCGGGCAAGCAACCTATATGCTCAACGATGAGTGGTCCATGACGCTGGGTGGTCGTTATAGCAAAGACAAAAAGGACTTCACCTATACTGGGTATTCCGATGCCCAACCGGCTTTCGTATTTACCCTGGACAACTTCTCCTTCGATGACAGCCTCGAGTTCAGTTCAGCCGATCCCAAATTGGTCATAAAGTATGCGCCGGAGGATCTTCCGGATTTTAACGCTTACTTCAGTTATGCCCAAGGGTACAAAAGTGGTGGCATTCAATATATTGCACGCCGTCTCGCAACTGCCCAGGACAGTTTTGACAAAGAAATTCTCAAGGCGACGGAGATCGGGATCAAATCCCGTTGGTTAGGTCAGAGTCTGCAAGTGAATGCTTCCGTTTACCACTACGACTATACCGACCAACAAATCCAGGCGATAGTCGACGCGCAAGGTGCCACCCAGATCATAACCTCCAACGCGGGTTCCAGCACCATCATCGGGTTCGAAGCAGACATCATGTATCAGCTAACATCCGATCTGCTGCTGCAAACCAGCTATTCCTATATGGACGCAGAATTTGACGAGTTCATGACTCCGGACGGTCTTGATCGTTCAGGTAATGTACTACCCGCTGCACCAAAACACTCTGTGTGGGTATCAGGACAATACAACCACTTCCTGGATAACGGTTGGGAAGTGGGTATGAGACTGGACTACAGCTGGCGCGACGACCAGGTATTTACTCCAGACGGCGCTTTCGGACAAGACGCCTACGGTTTGATGAATACCTCCATCACGCTCACCTCACCCGCAGATGTTCTGTCCGTCCGTGCTTTTTGTAACAATTGTACTAACGAAGAATATACCACTTCCATAATACCGCTTTCGCAGGAATCAGCCTGGGCTGGCACAGGTGGACTGCGATATTACGGAGTTTCGGCGAGCTATCGGTTTTAACAGGCTAATTTAGTTAGCTCGACAGTAACGAACGATGTGTTTGGTTGAACTTCCAGACACGACTTGGACAAAAAGGTGATTCAGTGAAATACGCGATCTTATTAATAGCTATCTTCTTCGCATTAGCTGCTCAGGCCTCGCGGCCGACCAGCATCAAGTATGTTGAAGAAATCGCCCTGAGTGACGATTCAATCTACGCTCATTACCAGGTTACCTGTTCCGATGGCAAGGTTGCAGATATTAGTGCCTGGGACAAACGCAGAAAATGGTGTGTGGGTAAGGGTGTTGGCGAAGGCGCATGCGAGAAAAAGCAGATAAAAATTGCCAAGCTTGTGTGTAAGGCCTGATCAAAAAGACAGGACACTACTAGCCCGGACCATAGTCCGGGCTAGTGAAAGCGTAATCTTTTACGGTCATACTCAAAGCCGGTTTCGACTACGGCGTAAACTTCATGATCTCCCCCACCAGCGCGTTCGCGTATCTACTCTGCTGTGGTTTCCTGTTTTCCTCCCAAGTCAGTGCGTCAACAGCCGATCTGCACGACATAGCGGCCAGCGCCTCGGCCGCGCGTATCGAATCTGACATCCGTCGATTGGTGGGGTTCGGCACTCGGCACACGCTGTCAGACACCATTTCCGAAACGCGCGGTATCGGTGCAGCGCGGCGTTGGATCAAGGCGGAATTCGATGCCATTTCAGAGACATGCCAGGGCTGTCTCGAGGTCTTTTTTCAGAACGATACCATCAGCGGAGAAGACCGAATTCCGGAACCGACGGACGTCGTTAGCGTAATTGCTGTGCAAAGGGGGTACTTGACTCCCAATCGCTACGTGATCATGAGTGGTGATATCGACTCCCGGGTGAGCGACCCGATGAATGCCACAGCGGATTCTCCAGGCGCAAACGATAACGCTTCGGGGCTCGCTGGGGTGTTGGAAACTGCACGGGTTCTCTCCCGATACAAATTTGCTGGCTCAATCGTCTACGCCGCACTCGCTGGAGAAGAGCAGGGACTATTTGGCGGACAGATCATGGCACGCCAGGCGACGGCAGATGGCTGGTTCATCGAAGGGGTGTTGAACAACGACATGATTGGCAATATCTCCGGAATCAACGGTGTAACGGATAACGCAACTGCCCGCGTCTTTTCAGAAGGCGTTCGAGCAACCGAAACTGCCGAGGAGGCACGCATCCGTCGATTCACCGGCGGCGAGGTGGATTCGCCATCACGTAATCTCGCGCGTTACGTCGATGTTATCGCGGATACTTACATCGACAATCTCGATGTGATGATGATCTACCGCCTCGATCGGTTTGGTCGCGGTGGACACCATCAACCATTCAACGCGGCCGGTTTTCCCGGGGTGCGCATCATGGAAACCAACGAGCACTACAACCGGCAACATCAAGATGTGCGCGTTGCAGACGGTATTGCTTACGGTGACGTCATCGAGGGCGTGAACTTCGACTATGCCGCCAAGCTGACTGCGTTGAACGCCGTATCCCTCGCGTCCATGGCCTGGGCACCTGGACCACCACGCAATCTCACCATCGCAGGCGCGGTACAACCACACACGACGCTCGGCTGGGATAAGGTGACCGGCGCGGCAGGCTACAAGATCTATTGGCGCCTGACGACATCGCCCGTTTGGACCTGGTCCCGGTCCGTAGGTGATGTGATGAGTTATACGCTCGAGAATATCGTTATCGACAATTACATTTTTGGTGTCGCCAGCGTCGCTGAGAATGGATTGGAGAGCCCCGTCGAGTTTCCTGGACCGGTCGGCAATTTCTATCCAAAAGGCAAAACGCCTGAAGCGGATTAGCGTGCAGGCT
>SMWK01000014.1 GCA_004356895.1 Gammaproteobacteria bacterium | reverse complement strand
GTTCTGGCTGCTTCAGGGTGTCCGCAAGATCGCGACCTAACCCTACTACGTTCATAAAACACAGTCCTGTTTCGGTGGGTTATATGGGTGTGGCAATAAGTAAAAGAATCTTCCGCATAGAAATATAGAAACTGGCTAATCGACGCAGATGCGCACAGGAGTAAAAGCGATTGGATCGTTTATGGTGCGCTATCAAGGATATTTAGAGGCTCCCTAGACTAACCTCGTAACATCCCGCGTAAAGCCAGATTAATTAGAGTTTGGCTAAACGAAACTTCTCATTAGCGACAGCAACAGGGGGCAGCTACAACGATCGATTAGAACTAAATGAGATTTAGGACTTCACTAATTACATCATTGCTCGCCAATGTCCTATTGGCGGGCATTATCATTTCTGGGGAGAGTAACGAAAAGTTCGTAATCCTTGACCAGAGCGAGCCCGCACGGGGGCTTAGCCCGACAGCCGATCTAGATTCATCGAGTCTAATGGACCCTTGGATCGATTCAGATTACCAAGCCTACTATCAGGCGCTCCTTTCTCGCGGCCTGAACTCCAAAGAGACCAAGCCGTTGTTACTGGCTCGGCTAGAGCTGGGATCGGAGTCCCGGCTCGGTCAGCCACTGGACCACTATTGGACACTCAGAGACAGCGACTATCTACGTCATTCTGTTTCCCTTGTTGAAGATCAGTCATTTGTTCGCTCTGTTCTAGTAGATGTTTATGGCGTTGCGGCTGAAAATGATGAAGTTTTCGTGAGTGTGTTCAAGCCGCTCAATCTGCGCTTTCCATTTCTCACCTCAGCTCAACAGGTCACGATCGAAAAGGCCCGGCTAGAGCATCAGGTGGAGATGGCGACATATTTCGAGTCACAGCGGCCGTCGGCAAGCCCTAAGCTTGTTGGTTACGCTCAATCAATTCAGAGCTTCGAAAATTTTCAGGAAAAACTGCAAAGTATCCTGAGCTCGAACGCGTTTTTCGAGTATTCGTTACGCGACTCCCCGCTCGCCGATCAACTGCGCAGGAGTGGCGTCGCCTTCGGCGAGCAGGAGTTTCGCGCTGCGTACACAGTGTTATCCGATTTTCAGCGAACTAACACTGATGATGGAAATCCACAGGATATGTTCTCGGTCAAGAACGAACTAAGGCGAGTTCTCGGTACGCAAAAATTCACTGAGTTTTGGGCATTCAGAGACCCGACATTTGAGGATTTACAACGCGTCGCGGACCGGCACCAACTCCCGGATACGACCCTGTTGGCGGCCTACGAAATCCTTAGTACTAATGAGGATCAACGCATTCAAGCAAGTTCGTTAGGACAGGTTGATCTTGAACAAATGATTCAACAAATGAGGGCAATTGCCGTGCGGGAGCGTAGGCAGTTGTCTGAATTGCTAGGCGAAGTCGTGGCAACTGAGATTTTAAGGACGCGCTCACAGCGGATGATTGCATCGAGTCTTGAGAACGGGTGAGCCTGGTAGTACGGCCTGGAGAAACTCTGCGTTACGCGCACTACGAGTGAACGGGCAAGAAGGTGAATCTGAGATCAGAACTGTAGTCCAGAAAGGGCTGAGGGAAATACACATGAGCAATGGAGATGCGCAAGTGAAGCCAGAATATCGAGTCGGACGAGACGTAATCGCAATGAAGGCGGTATTTTTCTCGTTACTTCTGTTTCTGATTAGCTCGCCAGCCTTTTCCGTTTCGGCTCCCAGAGCGCCCGCTTGGAGTGACTCCGGCAACTATACAGTGGCATTCGGCGATACGCAGTGTGCAGGTTCGTGTCTATACCGATGGCTTGAGGAAAAAGTGGGAACGAACGGTATCTGGAGCTATGTTTCGCAAATGACAACACCAACGACAAAATCTTATACCGGCAAACCCGATGGCGCGTACTACTACCGCACGGTACAGTACGTCGATTATGGGGGATATTATTATTACTATTTTGGCTGGACACTGATCTATAGCCCGGAGATAGTAGTACACGTAACTGACAATGTGCCGACTATTGATCCGCTTGGCACACAACTCGAATACCAATACGAGACAAGAAGAGGGGATATCAACAGCGATGGCAGGATGGATATCTTCGTCAAGCGCACATTCGGCGGTGAAGCCCAGAATGGAGTGATCGACTCCGTTATCCTGCAGCAAACTTCCACGGGAAGCTTCACTAGTGTTGTGCCAAGCTCAACACAGGCCACTTCCGCATCGGGTTGGCCCAAAGCGGCGATTCAAGTCATTCTTGGCGACTTCAATATTGATGGATTCCTCGATATTCTCCTTAAGAAAGTCAACTCCTATATTTCTGGGGCGTTACCGCAGATACTTTTTTCGTCCGGTGAAATTTTCGCGCCATCACTGCAAGCGCTGACGCCGGTTACCAGCACAATGCACCAATTCTTTGCAGAAACGACCGCTTCAATGGAAGACCCCGATTACTTCGAGACAAATGTCCCCTGGAAGTACTATTTTCAAGTTTATTATAATTTCAGCTGTTACTGGGGCTGGGGCTGGGGCTGGGGGCTCGATTACTATACATGTAATTACTACCCCACTTTCTACTTCAGCTATTACCCTGATTACTCTGTCTTTAATCAGGATGCTCTAGACGTGTTCGATTCTATGCAGAATGTTATCAATGATGGGGAGGTTGTTGCTGGAAGTCCGGACGCGTTGAAGGTAGAGGATGTGTTTGAGCGCGTTCTCGATGTCGAATTTTTCGATGGAGCGCTGTCCAATGGCGCGATCATGCTCGATGGAGAGAATCCGGCGACGCTAGAACGAGACCGGATAGAGATACTAATGCGAATGTATGCCGAGTTAAATCTCCGGACTCGGAATTTGGAGAGCGTGTTGGAAATGTTTACCTGCCACGACGAGGCATGGGGAGACGATCCGATTTCTCAATCAAAGCACTATGGAAGGAATAGCAACCAAACCGAGGAATATGAGACTCTAATTGAGTTTCTTGGAATCGCGGGCCTAGGGTTCTCGCACCACGGACAAACCGGAACCCATAATATTGGAACGAGCGGAAATGAAGATTACAGAGGCTTTACAACGCCCTGGTACGGTTGGCAGTTGATTTATGATTCGGACGGAGATCTGGTAACTAACCCGGTCAATCAGGGCTCCTATGATTTCGCTCCGCCTGCTAATCTCGTGAACTTGCTTGGCGATCATGCTCAACAGGATGTTACTCCATGGCTTGAGTGGGGAAATGTTTCGTGTGTCGGCGACACTGGGGATTGCCAAACAAAAGCGCAACGCCTAAGTGCATTGTATAGTGGTTGGGACGGCAAGATCTTCGGGTCACATGCATTGTCGGAACTAAAAGCACGATATGACTGTGTCGGCTGGTGAATCATAACGCACGAGCGCGCGAGTCGATGTTAAGGTCGAAAGATCACCGTGTGGAGGAGGCTAGACTCCGTATTAATTTACATCGGATCAATTTTAGGGATTCTCATTTTCTCGGTACTGAGATCTCGGTACGATCTCAACCAGAGAGTTCAATAATGTGCTCCGGAACTTCTGCAAGCGGGTTGGTGTAACGATGCTGCGATCTATAAGCCAGATCTGGCGAGGGGAAAGAGAGCTCTCGAAAGTATTCCTGCTGTGTTTCGTAGTTCCGGCCGTTGCTATCGACTTCGTTCAAATTCCATTGGTCCACGCCTATATTACCGCGCCTGCTGAGTCAACTGTAGGACCTATTTTCAATGATCCACTTTTGAACTTATTCGTCTGGCCAATGTTTTTTAGCACCCTTCCACTTCAATCCCCCTGGCTGGTGTGGGTAATCGTGTCAATGGCGAGGGCAAAGAATACGCTCGGATACAGCAGGCCGATGGCAATATTTTGGGTGGGAATTCAAGTTGCGATTACGTTGTTAATCCCGGTTTATATATTTTTTTCCGCGCTTGCAGCGATTGGCTGAAGACGAATTCATAATCAAACGGCGAAACGTAGCCGATACGGGCCTGACGATCAGTTACGTATATAGTTGCCGACGCAGCTAGTCAGGTTGAGGCACGATTCGAATATACGGCTTGGGAGACTTCCAGCCATCGGGGAACTTCTCCTTGGCCGCCTCGTTGGAGACTGAGGGCACGATGATCACATCCTCGCCCGGCTTCCAGTTCACCGGAGTGGCCACCTTGTGCTTGGCGGTAAGCTGTATTGAATCCAGCAGCCGTAGCACCTCATCGAAATTCCGACCGGTGCTCATCGGATAGGTGAGCGTTGCCTTGATTTTCTTGTCGGGACCGATCAGAAACACCGATCGCACGGTCTGGTTGTCGGCGGCAGTTCTATCTTTCGCGTCGCCGCTGGCATTGGGATGTAGCATGTCGTAGAGCTTGGGGACTTCAAGGTCGCTGCCGTCAATAATCGGATAGTTCACCGCGTGGCCTTGGGTCTCCTCGATATCCTTCGACCATTTCCTGTGATCGTCAACCGAGTCTGCGGAGAGTCCGATCAATTTTGTGTTGCGCCGGTCGAATTCCGGTTTGAGGCCGGCCATGTAACCCAGTTCAGTGGTGCACACGGGGGTGAAGTCCTTGGGGTGAGAGAACAGAATGGCCCATCCGTCGCCAATCCAGTCATGGAAGTGGATCTCTCCTTCGGTCGTTTGCGCCGAGAAATCGGGCGCTTCATCGCCGATATGTAGTGTCATGGTTCAGCTCCAGTTAGCTCCACGTGAAAAGGAAACACGCCTCGGCAGCCCAGCGGTCTTAGGGTCCTTCGTGGCGTCTTGGCAAGGTGTCGCAAAGGACGCGAGGACCCGTGGCTTACCGTCCCCGTCTTGCGGCGGGTTTGGCGCTGTCGTTTTCGTTATGGGGATCGTACTCCTCAGAGCGTGGTCTGCCTAGTGAGAGCTACAACCGGGCGGCTTTCACCCCATTCAGGGCCTCAAGGGTGCTAGTCTGGGCATCGAGCAGGCAAGGTTGAAGCCTCGCAGCTAGTCAAGCAAACTATCGTATAAGAGGTGCAGCCGGCACGCTGCCACCGGGGAATAGACGGAGTCTCAAGCCATGAATAGGACACTTAGCTCTTTAGCGGCTGGTCTTGCGATCACCATTGCGGGCAGTTATGTTTTTATCAGCCCGCTGCTGGCCCAACAGGGACAGTCGCTGATCCGCGATGATATGTTCATCTCGGAAGATACGGATTCCTTTAATCCTGGTCTTCCGGTAGGCGCGCAATTCCCGCCGATAAGAGCGTCCTATCTGGGTCGGGAAATCACCGCGGTCGATCAGTTTATCCGGGACAAGGGCGTGGTGTTTATCGCCAATCGCTCGGTGGACTGGTGACCCTTCTGTCGATCGCAGCTCGGGCAGCTGCAAAATTACGTTGAGGCCTTCGCGGAAGCGGGTGTCGGGATCGTCGTGATCACCTACGATTCACCGGAGTTGCAGCAGCCGTTCATTGATGCCGCCTCCATCACCTATCCGTTGATCTCAGATATCGATGCCACGACAATGAAAGCGCTGGGTATTCTCAACGAAGGTAATGAGCCGGGTGAGCCTTCCTACGGTATTCCCCACCCAGGAGTTTTTGTGCTGAATCCTGAGCAGGAAATCGTCGGCAAGATATTTGTAGAGAGTTTTCGAACGCGGGTCGATGCGGAAGGCATGCTGGCCTATGCGTTGGAAGTATTAAATTAACTCTCTGTAGATCGCGGTTCGAGTAACTGCGCACCCGATGCTGGTGCTGCTTGAAGGCTCAGGCGCGCAATGCGGCGAGTACCCGATCCGGCAGCAGTGGTAGCTCTCTGACGCGTGCGCCGGTTGCTGCGAACACCGCATTCGCGACTGCTGCTCCGGTCGTTGCGAGGCCCAGCTCGCCGACACCGCCGGGCGGCTTGTTATTCGAGAGGGCTTTCACCTGAATCTCGGGCACCTCATTCATCCGCATGACCTGGTAATCGTAGAAGTTCGACTGATCCACGGAGCCGCCGCTGATCGTGATGCGTTCCTTCAACGCGTTGCTAAGGCCGAAGATGATGTTACCCTCCATCTGTGCCTCCGTATTGCGTGGTGCCACGATAAATCCTGCATCGATGACCATCCAGTACTTATGCACTTGGATCGCGCCGGTTCGCTCATCCACAGAGACTTCTGCAATTCCTGCGGCGACGGAGCCGCGACCGAACTCCGACAGCGCGACCCCGAGTGCGGAACCTTCTCGAGCGCGCGACCACTCGGCCATTCGCCCAACTTCTTCGAGGACAGCCCGGCCGCTCGGATCGTTGCGGGTGAGTGCGATCCGGTATGCGAGCGGGTCAGCGCCCTGCATATGCGCGACCTCGTCGATGAATGATTCAAGGGCGAAGCGGGTGTAACTTTCCGCCACGCCGCGCCAGGCAGCCACGCGGGAGCAACGGTCCATGTTGAGGTGCTCGGCACGGATATTTGGGATATCGTACCGTGTTGTCCCCGCACCGCCCATGGACAAGCCGGACGTGCGGCGCGGGCCACGTGTTACTTTCCAGCGTGGCTCGTTCATGTAGCGAAGCACATTGGGTGTCGCTACGCGGTGTTGAAGCGCGACGACATGGCCCTCGGCATCGAGCGCGGCCCGCAAGTACTGTGCGGCCAGCGGTCGAAAGCAGCCGTCTTTTACATCGTCTTCGCGGCTCCAGATGACCTTCACAGGCTTACCGATCTCCCGTGATACGAATAAGGCGTCATCGACATACTTTTGCCGGAACTCCGCGCGCCGCCCGAAGCTACCGCCAATGTACATCGGGTGTACGGTGATTCGGTCTATCGTGGTGTCCAGGGCGTCCGCTGCGCCCATTACGGTCAGGCTTTGAGTCTGGGTGCTGACCCAGATCTCCGCCGACTTTCCGTCCTCCGATACACTCGCCGTGGCGTTCATCGGCTCCATCTGAGCGTGGTAGGCGGGGTCCGTTCGGTAGCCGGCATCAATAATCTGATCGGCTGCAGCGAACGCGGCGTCAATGTCACCGACATCTTGCCACAGCGGGTTGTCGGTGCTGAAGTTCAAATCGCGGGCTCGCGCCTCGTACTCGTTGAGTTCCCGGGTCTGTTCGACGTTTCGAAAACGCGAGGTCTCGCTCCAGGTCACCTCCAGCGCATTCTTCCCCCAAATAGTCGCTTCCACCGTGTCGCCCACCACGGCGATGCCGTAAGGCAGGGAGACGATGTCGGTGACACCGTCGACGGCACGGGCTGCGGTGTCGTTTACATCGAGAGGTTCTTCGCCCTCTACAGGCGTGCGCAGGATTGACGCATATACCATCCCCGGCACCTGGGCATCGATACCGAATTTTGCCGTACCGTCGGATTTCGCGGGGACGTCAATCCGGGCGACGTCCTTACCGAGGTAGCGGTACTCGTCAGCCGATTTGTACTCGCTCTCGTCCACCTCGGCGAGTGTCTCGGGCACCTCAGCGATGGCTGCGATTTGTCCATAACTCATGCTGCGGCCCGAGGCCGGGTGCATGACACGACTGGGTTCGGTCTCGAGCTCCACGACCGGCACACCCCATTCCACTGCCGCGGCATCGAGCAAGAATCTGCGTGCTTGCGCGCCCGCTTGACGCATGGCATTGAAGTAGCCTCGGAGAGTTTGGCTACCCGCGGTGTAGAGGATCGGAAAGCCGTAATAGCCGAACGCGGGATTGCCGTACACAGGATCGTGACCGGTGACTGTCTCGACCTGTACACGGTCCCAGTCGGCGTCCAGTTCCTCGGCCAGCACCAGTGGCAACGACGTCATCGTGCCCTGGCCCATTTCGGTACCGCCGAACTGAATGGTAATGACGTCGTCTGCGCTGATGCTTACCCAGGCATTTGGCGTAATCTCCGCGTTGGCACCGCCGG
Organism: Gammaproteobacteria bacterium; assembly: GCA_004356895.1. GTDB lineage: Bacteria > Pseudomonadota > Gammaproteobacteria > Pseudomonadales > Azotimanducaceae > SMWK01. Next base: position 658 of record SMWK01000014.1, on the reverse strand, counting down.
CCGGCGCCGGCGCGTTCTCGCCGCTCGGCTCCATGCTGCACGCGCCGATGATGCCGGTTGCGCCGACGGCGAAGGTAACCCCCATACCCCGGACGAATTCTCGACGCGTCGTCGGAACGACAGGCGATAAGTTATCTTGTCTCATCTAGGCCTCCTCCGCTGCGCGTTCGATCGCCTTGATAATGCGGCTGTAGGTACCGCAGCGGCAGATATTCGTACTCATGTGAGCGATGATTTCTTCTCGGTTGGGTTGGGGATTGTTCGCCAGTAAATCCGCGGCTCGCATGATCTGGCCCGATTGACAGTATCCGCATTGCGGCACCTGCTCGGCGATCCATGATCGCTGCAGCGGGTGACTGCCGTCGCCCGAGAGGCCCTCGATGGTCGTTATCTCACGACCTTCGACGGTGGAGACCGGGGTCAAGCAGGAATATGTGGCGGCCCCGTCGATATGTACAGTGCAGGCCCCGCACTGGCCAACCCCACAGCCGAATTTGGTTCCAGTGAGCTTCAAATGCTCCCGCACCACCCAAAGCAAAGGCGTATTCGGGTGGGCGTCGACGTTCACCGATTCGCCGTTGATGATGAAGCTCGCCATTCTTTGCGCCTCCGCGGGAAAGTCGCGCTACAAGGGACGATAATCGATATGGGTAACGAG
>SMWK01000110.1 GCA_004356895.1 Gammaproteobacteria bacterium | reverse complement strand
ATGGGCTCGTCGCAAACCACAAACTCGGGCTCCAGAATCAACGCCCTGGCGATACCGATTCGCTGCCGCTGCCCACCGGAGAATTCGTGGGGGTAACGCGACATGTGGTCGGCCTGCAGGCCTACGCGTTCGAGCCACTCGGCCACCGAGTCGCGCACCTGCTGGGCATTAAGATCGGAATGTAACCGCAACCCTTCGCCCACGATCTCCCCGACGGTCATGCGGGGATTCAGCGAAGAGTATGGATCCTGAAAGATCATCTGCATCTGGCGAGCGTAACGCTGGAAATCTTTGGCGCGGTATTGCTGCGGCAGCAGATTTCCACGATAGGTCACCGTCCCGCCCGTTTTGTCATGGAGTCCGACAACCGTTTTACCAAAGGTGGATTTACCGGAGCCACTTTCCCCGACCAAGCCGACGATCTCCCGCTCGTTGATTGTCAAAGACATGTTGTCTACGGCATGTACCTGTTGGCCACGGCCCATGTAGAAGTGTTTGGTGAGGTCCTCAACCTGCAGTAAAGGATTCATGCCTGCGGTTCCCGGTAATACAGACCTGGAATACGGTCTCCCGCACGCTCGTGATGTTTCCAGCATCTCGCGTAGTGATTATCGTCGAGCTCGAACGCGTCAGGGTCGTGTGTCTCGCAGAGTCGCATGGCATACGGACAGCGCGCGCTGTAACCGCAGCCCGTTGGCGGATGGAACAGATCCGGTGGGCTACCGTCGATTGGTGTCAAGGTATCCGAGCCTTCCGGGTCGTTGGTCGGCATCGCGGCGCGCAGACCCAGGGTGTAGGGGTGGGCGGAGCGGTAGAACACATCGTCCACACTACCCTTCTCCACCACCTGGCCGGCATACATCACCACGACGTCATCGGCCATACGTGCCACCACGCCGAGGTCGTGGGTGATGAGAATGATGGCCATGCCACGCTCGCGCTGCAGATCGCCTAAGAGATCCAGAATCTGCGCCTGGATGGTGACGTCTAGCGCCGTGGTCGGCTCATCGGCGATCAGTAAAGACGGTTCGCACGCGATGGCCATGGCGATCATCGCCCGCTGCAACATGCCGCCCGAGAATTCAAAGGGATATTGTTTGGCACGCTTGGCGGCCTCGGGGATGCGCGTCATCTCCAGAAGTTCGATGGCCCGATTGAAAGCCTTTTTCTTCGAGTAGCGCCGGTGAACTTCCAGCGTTTCGCCAATCTGCGAGCCGATGTTCATGGTCGGGTTCAACGAGGTCATCGGATCCTGGAAGATCATGCCGATCTGTGAACCACGGATGTCCTGGCCGTCGATCTCCTTGCGCCCGAGGATGTCCGTCCCTCTAAGCCTGGCGGTCCCGGACGTGATACGCCCGGGAGGCATTGGGATGAGACCGAGGATGCTCTGCACCGAAACCGACTTGCCACAACCGGATTCACCCACAATGGCGAGGGTCTTGCCCGATTCGACGGAAAAGTTGATTCCGCGCACGGCCTGGATTGTCCCACCGAAGGTGTCGAATTCTACGTGCAGATCCCGCACGTCCAACAACGGCGCGCTCATCTGGTTGGCAATCACTCGGTTGACCTCATCCGCGCATCAAGCGCGTCTCGCAAGCCGTCCCCGAGCAGGTTGAACGCGAGTACCGTAATGCTGATGAGCAGTGCGGGGAAAATCAACTCGTGGGGGTGGGTCAACATGGTTTTGATGCCCTCATTGCACATGCTGCCCCAGGATGGAGTCGGTGGCGCCACACCCATGCCGATGAACGACAGAAACGCTTCGGTGAAGATCGCACTCGGCACCGCAAAGGTGAGCGTCACGAGAATGACCCCCATCGTGTTGGGAATCATGTGTCGCAGCACGAGATAGTTGGTTTTGGCGCCCAGGAGTTGGGATGCGCTGATGTACGCTTCCTGGCGTATCTGCAGAATCTGCCCGCGGACCAGCCGGGCTGTTGCAGGCCAGGAGAGCACCACCAGGGCTAACAACATGGGTGCGATGCCGCTTTCTCCGGGACCTATACCGAAGACGATCTTGAACAAAATCATGAACAACAGAAATGGCAGGGCGACGACAAAGTCGGCGAAGCGCATCAATCCCTGATCGTATCGGCCACCGACGAATCCGGCGGCACTACCGTAAATCACCCCGAACAGCACATAGAGAAAAGGTGCGCAGATGCCGATGAAGAGTGACACCCGCGCCCCGGCCATCAGCCGTGCCAGCATGTCTCGGCCGAGATAGTCCGTGCCGAGCGGATGTAACCCCAGTATCAAGACATCACCAAGCTGAAGCTCGGCCGCCTCATCAATCAGACCGCGCACCATGGCGTCGTCTACTGTGATCACTCGTGAGACGTCCACCACCAGCGTTTCCAGGTACTGGGTTTCGGCGCCGAACTCATTGACCCCGAGTACGGAGTAGTAGTATCGACCGGGTACCAGGTCCAGCAGATCCTCGAACGTCACTTCCTGCGCTGAGAAATGTTCCGCTAACGGCAACCCTAAGGCGCGCTCCGGTCCTACCGGAAACAGGTTGCGGAAGATGCGGTAGCCGCTCAAGCCTTCCACTGGATCCCATAACAACCGGATGGATTGTGTGGTTGCGGGTTCCGCTAAACGCAGGCCGGGGGTTACCTCCAGGAAGGTAGTCCCGTCCCAGGGTTGATAAGGCGCAACGAGGGTCGCCCGGCGATCGGTCCCAGGCGGGATGCTGATCTGGTCGAGATCCTGTAGTGAAGGATCGACGTTCCACACCACCGGCCCGAGTATCGTGAACGCCATGAGAGCGATGACGATGTAGAGTGATACGAGTGCACGCGTATTGGCTTTGAGGCGAATCCAGGCATCCTGCCAGTAGGACAGGGAAGGTCGCGAGATACTCTGTGCCTCACGGGTGTGCACGAGGGGCTCGAAATCTCGGGATGCAAATGCGGTTGCAGACATGATCTACTCCAACCTCACCCGAGGATCTACCAGGCCATACAGGAGATCCACGACGATCACCATGAACACCAGGAATGCGCCGTAGAACACGGTTGTTCCCATGATTACGGTGTAGTCGAGCTGTTGTACGGCCTGCACGAAGTAGCGTCCGAGCCCTGGTATGGCAAACACGAACTCGACCACGAAGCCGCCGGTGGTAATGGCGGCGATGGAAGGTCCGAGGACGGTGATTACCGGCAGAATCGCGTTTCTCAGCTGATGGTTGGTGAAGATGCGGGTTGCCGGTAAACCCTTGGATTTTGCGGTACGCACGAAGTCCGCGTTGACGATCTCGAGCATGGAGGAGCGCATGAGCCGGGTCAGGTAGGCCATGGTGCCGAGCCCCAGCACCAGCGACGGCACCAGCATATGCCAGATCGTGCCCCATCCAGCGACCGGTAGGAGCGATATGCCGAACAAGGTGTTGATGTTCACGATACTCAGCTGGCTGATCGCGGCGACCACGAAGCTCGGCACGGAGATGCCGAGAATGACCAGAAACATGATCACGAAGTCCGGCAGGCGATTACGATAGAGTGCTGTCAATGCACCCCAGAGCACACCGCCCAGGCCTGCGAAAACGATTGCCAAAATGCCAAGCGTGGCTGATACGGGAAAGTGCTCACGAATGATATCGTTTACTTCGCGGTTTTGCTGGGTGAACGAGATACCAAAATCGCCCCGTACCAGGTTACCCATGTAAATGAAGTATTGTTCCAACGGAGGCTTGTCGAGGCCGTATTTCGCCTCCAGGTTGGCACGGATTTCCGCGGTGACCGCTTTTTCGTTGGACAGTGGATCACCCGGTACGCTATGCATGGCAATGAAGGTAGCGGTGGCGATGAACCACACGGTGATCACCCCCTGCACCAGCCGTTTCAGCGTATAACGCAGCATCTCTTGTCTTTCCTAGTTTGCGGCGTCGACAATGTAGGCGTTGGTGAAATCGGGGTCAGCACCCGCCTGGCGTCGGACGATACCCTTCAAGCGTGGATCGGTCACGTAGACGAGGCCGCGCTCGTAGCTGAGCAGAACGACGACGTCTTCGATGATAATGCGTTGAATTTCCGCAAACGCTTCCATCCGAGTTCTTGGGTCGATTTCGTTCTGCGCGATGTACACCTGGCGATCGAGTTCGGGATTGTTGTATCGACCCCGGTTATTGAGGTTCCAGCTGGCAAACAGATCGCCGAAGGTGAGTGGATCGTCATAGTCAGGTCCCCAGCCAGCGAGCACCATGTCGAAGTCGCCGGAGGTCATCTTCGCCAGGCGCTGTTTGAAGATCTGTTTGTCGATCTTGATGTCCAGCCCTAAGTTTTTCTTGAACGCTCCCTGGTAATACTCGGACTGGATGTTGGAAATGGGGTTATCACCCGTCAGCATGACCAGTGGCGGTATTTCGCTAATCCCCAACTCCCGTTTGGCTATTTCCAGATGTTTTTTGGCAGCCTCGAGATCAGGCGTTATTTTCTGTGCCGGATACTCCTGACGGAAGAAATCGTCGACGCCTCGCAACCAAAGCGGAAAAATGGATTCGGCAGGCACGTAGCCGGGAATCTTGGTGACTTTATATACGAGCTCCGCAGGGTCGATAGCGAGCTGCATGGCCTTGCGCAGGTGGTAGTTGTGGGTCAACCGGTGTGAACGAAAGTTGAACTCTATATAGAACACGGACCCATCCATGAATCGCTCGAGGTGCCAGCGCTTCTCGAGCGCTGTTTCCAGGCTTTCGGCGCCGAGTGTGGTGTAGGCAATCTTTTTATCCGTGAAGAGATTGACCAGCGCATTCTGATCGGAAGTGATGTAGGGAAACTCGATGACATCCAGCTTGATCCGATCGGGGTTCCAGTAGTACGGGTTTTTCTCCATGCGCAGGTTCGCGCCATGCACCCAGCGCGACAGAATGAAGGGGCCGTTGTACAGAAGCTCATGGGCATCGGCGCCGTAACGGCCGTTGGTCTGGTTGTAGAAGTCCTCGCGAATAGGGAAGAAGGTGGAAAACGCCATCAGCTTTTCGAAGTAGGCGGTTGGCCGCGCGAGCCGAACTTTCAGGGTACGGTCATCGATCGCCGTCACCCCAAGCGCCTCAACAGGCATCTCGCCTTTATTTATCTCCTCGGCGTTTTCGAGTGGGAAAAGGATAAACGCATATTCCGATGCGTTAGCCGGGTCTACGGCCGTTCTCCAGGCAAAGACGAAATCGTGGGCGGTGACCAGCACCCCATCGCTCCACAGAGCATTGTCGCGCAGCCAGAAAGTCGCATCCATGCCCGTGCTTTCCCAGCGTTCCGCCACCCCTGGTGCCAGTTGGTTGTTGTGATCGTAGCGGAGCAGGCCTTCTATCAGATGGGCAATTACCATACCGCTGATGTTGTCGGTCTGCAGGGTGCTGTTGAGCTGAGGTGGCTCCTCGCGAAGAGTCAGGGTGATCATGTTCAGTTCGGGATCCACACCGAGCTGGGAACCGGCGGACGCACCACCGGTAAGGCTGGAAGCCCAGGATAACGCCACCATCAGAGCCGCAACCCCGGCAATACTCATGAGCGCGTAAACAAGCAACTGCCGACCGGCGGATTTCGAGAACGAATCCAGTGTGTTCCCGGTTCCCGAGGTGTCGGAGGTGTTCATGACCGAATGATCCCCTTCTTACGAGCAGTTACACAGTACGCAACAGGTTGCCGACGATTCGTTCCAGATGCATGAGACTGTTGCACACATCCGTCTGATGACAGTAAGCCGAATACTTCCGCATCTCGGCATCGCCCACATACCATGAGTTACGTGGCTCCGGGTTGAGCCAGATTAGGCGCTTGGCGCGATCGTACATTTCTTTGAGAATTTCTGTGCGTGGATCGCCGTAATTGTTGCGGGCATCGCCAAGAATGATGATGGTCGTTCGATTGTCCACGTCGTCGAGGCAGAGCTTTTTGAAATCCTGAAATGCCTGTCCGTAGTCCGTCGAGCCACCCGCATAGTCGCGCATCGTCTTGGCGATGGCATCTTCGATCTTGTTGCGCTCGAAAAGTTCTGTCACTTCGGCAAGGTCCGATGAGAACGCAAAGGAGCGCACCTTGGGCATCACCGCTTCGAGGCTGTAAAGGAACATCAGCATGAAACGAGCATAGTTCGCCACGGACCCCGAGACGTCACAGATAGCGAAAACCTTTGGCCGATCGATTTTTACCGACTTCCAATGCAGGTCGAATATCGCGCCGTCGTAAGCCATGTTGTGGCGGAGTGTTCGGGGAATATTGATCTGTCCGCGCTTGAAGATCTTCCTGCGCCGCGAGTGCAGCGCGGCCAGTTTTTTGGCCATGCGGAATACGATTTCCTGAATGAGACGAAAACTGCGGTGTTCGACGTTGGACAGCTTCACCTTACGCAAGAGTTCTTCGCGCAAACGTTTGCCGGTGGCGTCAGCGTGGAGCAGAAACTGCTTTTCGACATAGTCGCGCACCTGCTCGCGGAGCCAGTCACGGCGTCGGCGTAACTCCTGACCGAGACGGCGTTCGGGGATCGCCGGGCGTTCGCGAAGATCGGAGATCTCCCGATTAAGCTCTGCAAGCCCCATCTCTTCCATGATCTTGCGGGTATAGAGGCCTTTCTGGGTGAACACCTGGATGCTGCGCACGTCTATGGTTTCACCCGCGGTGGACATGATGACGGAGAGCTCCACCTTGGAATCATTCATGAGGAGTTGACCGAGCGCGGATTGAGCGCTGGTGACCTCACCAGCGCCGAGGTCTTCTTCGGCCTCTTCAACGGCCGTGAACTGCGGTTTCTTTTTCTTACCTTTCGCACCCGTGCCGCCCTCGCCGTGTGCAGAGGATTCTCCCTCGGCTCCGCTTTCCCCGGCGTCGGAACCTTCCGCGCCTTCTGCACTTGAGGATCCTTCACCGTCTGGATCATTCGCGGCTTTTGCCTCGCGGCTGCCGCGTATATCTTCAAAGGAGAAGAACTGATCGAAACAGTTTTCGAAGGTTTCCTTTTCGTCTTCAGTCTTGGACAAAACCAACGACAGTGAGCGTTTCAGAAAACTTCGGTCCCTGTAGCCAACGAGTTCCACGGTGTTAAACGCATCCAACGTCTCTGCCGTGGAGATGCGTACCTCGGAGTTGCGTAATGCCCGGATGAAGTTGGCGAGCGTCCGATCCATCGGCCGTTACTTCAACACCTTGCTGGTTAGGGTGGTGATTTCAGCGTCCACGTTCTCGATGTCCTCT
>SMWK01000109.1 GCA_004356895.1 Gammaproteobacteria bacterium | reverse complement strand
GTAGTTGTAACGTGAGTCTGCATAATCGAACTGCGAGGCATACAGGCGCCGCTGCGCTTGGAGCACATCCACGATGTTACGTGTGCCGACCTCGTAACCCGTCTCCGTTGCATCGAGAGCCGATGCGCTGGACGCGATCGCCTTCAATCGTGCGCGAACCCGAACGACATCGGTTGCTACAGCACGGAACAGGTTACGTGTATCACGGCTCACAGTGAGTTGCCGGTCGGTGAGCTGATACCGTGATTGTTCGGCCAGCGCTCGAGCTTCTTTCGCTCGGGACGATGTCAAACCGCCCTGGTATATGGGTAACGTTATGGAAAGCGTGTATACATCGGAATCGGTCTTACTAGGGGGAAACTCGATGCCGCCAAAGGATGAACCGCCCGAGACCGAATGGCCGTTACTTACTATGGCGTCGATGGTGGGTAGGTGGCCGGAACGGCGTGCCTTTAGGGTACGCCGGGCTGATTCGAGCTGTGCAGCCGCGGCGCGAATAGTCAAGTTCGTGGCCAGGGCAGTGTTCACCCATTCCTCCTCGTTGCTGGGCGAAGGGTCGACGATGGGCAATGATTCCGAAATCCGATCTATGCTGCCATAGGGTTCTCCGGTCAAGGTTCTGAGGGTCTCGAAGAAGATGTCGTGATCGCCGGCGGCTTGTACGCGCTCCACGATAGAACTGTCATAAGCCGCTCGAGCTTCCAGTACATCGGTAATGGCGACGAGTCCCACATCGAATCGTTGTTGTACTTGTTCAAGCTGGGTTTTCACCGCTTCTTCGGCGCTTTCCGTTGATTCGAGGAGATCCTCAGCGCGCAACACGTTGAGATAAGCTAAAACGAGGCGAACGATGAGATTCTGTTCTGTCGCTGCGAAGTCCCACTCCGCGCCCTTTACCCTGAATTTAGCGCTGCGGTAGCTGAACCAGGCTTCCAGGTCGAGCACCGGCTGGCGCAACTGTGCCTGCCATGCGTGTGTGTTGTTATTCTGATCGAACGCCGTGGTCAACTGAGTGCGCTCGTTCCAGGAGGTAGTTCCGCTCACAATCACGTTAGGTAGCAGCGCTGAGCGGGATTGAGGAACGATCTCCCGGGTGGCTCTCAGTCCCGCATCAGCGCCAGCAAGAACCGGGTCGTGGTTCAGGGCGTCCTCGTAAGCGTCCGCGAGGTTGGTGGCCCAGGAGGCTCCGGTGACAGTGAATAGTAGAAGTACGATGATGAATAGTCTGATGTTTTTCAATTTACTCATGAGTCCTACGGTTACGATCTTTACAGCGGCAAAGCGCGCTAGTTTAACAAAGGCTTCAAGCGAAAGTCGTCGCAGGCGATGAAATGGTTTGTTACTCACCGTGAACCTGACTAATCAGATGGCTCCCGCAGGGCTCGAAGCACATGACCTACTTTACCATCAGCATCCGTCGCGCATTTTTTTTGAAACGCAACAGTGACGGCCCTGGAAAGCCTGGTATATTTGCGCCTTCTGAAGCGAAATCGTATACGAGCATTGGCTAAAAAACGCTACAGCATCGATCTCCCGGCACACCTGGCAGAGTGTGATGCCAACTACTTACGGTTGATGAAGTTATTCCCGTTGCTGCGCGAGGAGGATGTGAGTGTTTTTGGCATCATTGTCGGACAGCACCCGTCCGAAGTGCGTATCGAGGTCCTGGAACGAAGCCCGTATACAACCCATATCCGACTCACCCAGTTGCCCCAGGCACCCTGGAGTAAAAAACCGAGCCTCACCGTGCGTATGTACCATGATGCCCGAAGCGCAGAGGTCGTTGAATATCAGCATGCACGGCATTTCCGGGCCGTGTACGATTACCCGAATCAATACATGCGCCAACCGGATGAGAAAGTTCAGGTGAATCGTTTCCTGGGCGAGTTTCTGGCGCTGTGTCTGGAACACGGCGTTGCAGTCAACGAACCTGTCCTGGTGAGCTGACTCAAGGGTGTTGGTAAACGCGTCACGCAGGTATGGACCCGGGTCTGTGAAAGCGTAATAAGAGCAGAAGCTTAAGTTTGGTGAATAACTCCTCCAGCGCCTCGGTTAGTGGCGCCGATAGTTCCGCGTTTAGTGGCAGGGTAACGACGGTCCTGCAGATTACCGATTGTCATCTTCTCTCGGAAACGGGCAAACGTTTACTGGGTGTGGACACTGAAGATAGCTTGAGAGCCGTGCTCTCCCAGGCACTGTCCGAATTCGCTCCGGATGCTCTTTTGGCGACCGGGGACATCGCTCACGATCCGAGCGCCGAGGTGTATGCACGGTTTACGGCGGTCGTTGCCGAATACTTCACCGGTCCCATGTTGTGCATACCCGGCAACCACGACCTCTGGGCACCGATGCGCAGTATCCTTGCAGAGCCTGCCCGGTTGGACCTCGAGGGCTGGCAGCTGCTCGGTATGGATACTCATGTGGACGATGACGTCGCAGCCTGTCTACGCCCGACGGATGAAGCACGCCTGCGTGAAGCTTGTGTCACAGCAGAAGGTACCCATCTTTTGATCGCCTGCCATCACCCGCCGATCGAGCTAGGGAGCCCCTGGATCGACAAACACCGAATTCAGGAAGGAGGTGAACTGCTGGAGTGGCTATCGGAGTACTCGTGCGTAAAAGGCATCGTGTTCGGTCACGCGCATCAAATGGTCGATACCTCATACAAACACATAGCTGTGATGGGTACTCCGTCGAGCTGTTTTCAGTTTGTCCCGCGGAGTCAGCGGTTCACTATCGATACAACGATGCCGGGCTACCGCTGGCTGCATCTTTCCGACGATGGCAGTATTCGTACCGATGTACGTCGAGTAGAGGACTATCCTCTTCACATAGATCTGAGCCAGGGGGCGTAAGTCGTGGTACCCGGTTTTATTGAGCAGGCAACCAGAACATCGTGTTGTTGGAACGTAAGCTGAAGAGGACCCATGGCAGCAAAGAAGTACTCGGCTGAATCCCTCCAGGTGCTGTCCGGTCTCGAGCCAGTGCGGCGCAGACCGGGCATGTACACCGACACCACGCGACCGAACCACCTTGTGCAAGAGGTGGTGGACAACAGCGTCGATGAGGCGCTAGCCGGTTTTGCCACGGAAATCGAAGTGACGGTCTTCAAGGATGGTTCTGTGGAGGTGATCGATGACGGCCGTGGTATGCCCGTCGACATCCATCCCAAACACAAGATCTCCGGTGTCGAGCTGATTCTTACGCGTCTGCATTCTGGCGCTAAGTTTGACAACGAGCACTACAACTTCTCCGGTGGCTTGCATGGCGTAGGTGTTTCGGTGGTCAACGCGCTGTCTGAGACACTCGTGGTTGAGGTCCGGCGCGAGGGCAAAATCTTCAGCCAGAGCTACCGGAAAGGTAAACCGGAAGCCGCGCTCAAAGCGACGGGCAAGGTAGGTAGGCGTAATACGGGTACCCGCATTCGGTTTTTGCCGGAGGCAAGCTACTTCGATACGAGTGCTCTCTCACTACCGCGCTTGAAACACCTGCTGCGTGCCAAAGCGGTACTTTGCCCCGGTTTGCGCGTGAGCCTCCGTGTTGAGGGAAACAAGAACGACGACGTGAACTGGTGTTATGAGGATGGCCTGAAGAGTTATCTCGCAACGGTCCTGGCCGGTGCCGAAACCATTCCCGCGGAACCGTTCATGCACAGCGCCGAAGGTAACCGGGAAGCAGTAGACTGGGCTATGAAGTGGATCGTAGATGGCGGAGAGACGATTACCGAATCTTACGTCAATCTCATCCCAACCCCGCAAGGGGGTACACACGTGAACGGGCTGCGCAGTGGCATGGTGGAAGCGCTCAAGGAGTTCTGTGAGTTTCGTGATCTGTTGCCACGTGGCATCAAGCTGACCGGCGACGATCTCTGGGATCAATGTGCTTATGTGCTCTCCGCGAAACTTGCGGACCCACAGTTTTCCGGTCAGACGAAAGAACGATTATCCTCACGCCAGTCGGCCGTGTTCATCGGCGGCGTAGCCAAGGATGCGTTCAGCTTGTGGTTGAACGAGCACCCTCATGATGGCGAGCGTCTTGCGGAGCTTGCCATCTCAAATGCGCAACGGCGCGTGCAGGCGAGCAAAAAAGTTGCTCGCAAGAAGATAACCACGGGACCGGCGTTACCGGGCAAGCTCGCCGACTGTTCGGGCACCGATGCTGATCGGGCCGAGTTGTTTTTGGTGGAGGGTGACTCCGCCGGAGGTTCGGCAAAACAGGCCCGTAGTCGGGAATTCCAGGCGGTGATGCCGCTCAGAGGAAAAATTCTCAACACGTGGGAGGTGGATGCGAGCCAGGTGCTGGGCTCCCAGGAGGTGCACGACATTGCCGTTGCGATCGGTGTTGATCCCGCATCCGATGATCTAAGTGGTCTGCGCTACGCCAAGATCTGCATCCTGGCCGATGCCGACTCGGATGGTGCTCACATCGCTACACTCCTGTGCGCTTTGTTCCTCAAGCACTTCCGCCCGCTGGTTGAGGCGGGTAACGTTTACGTCGCCATGCCCCCGCTGTATCGCATCGATGTTGCTAAGGAGGTGTTCTATGCACTCGACGAAGCCGAAAAGGAAGGTCACCTGGATCGAATTGCCGCCGAAAAGATACGCGGTAACGTCGTCGTCCAAAGATTCAAAGGCTTGGGCGAGATGAACCCCATGCAGCTGCGCGAGACAACGATGGATCCTGATACGCGCAGACTAGTGCAACTGACTCTGGATTCCTCGGAGAAGACCGATGAGATGATGGACTTGTTGTTGGCGAAAAAACGTTCCCAGGATAGAAGATCATGGCTCGAGTCCAAGGGTGACTTGGCGTCATTGGAGTAAACCCCTTTTACTGCTCAACAGTTTGATGAACCTGTAACCAATCGCATCAGAGACTCATGGCCACCACAGAAACCCCCGAGATCGAAACCCTACCATTACGGATCTATACGGAACGCGCGTACCTGGACTACGCCATGTACGTTATCAACGACCGTGCCCTACCCCATATCGCTGACGGTCTCAAACCTGTTCAGCGGCGCATCATCTATGCGATGAGCGAACTCGGCTTGAACTCCCAGGCGAAGTACATGAAGTCGGCACGCACGATCGGAGACGTGCTGGGTAAGTTTCATCCCCATGGCGACAGCGCATGTTACGAAGCGATGGTGCTGATGGCTCAGCCGTTTTCCTTCCGTTATCCGTTGGTTGAAGGGCAGGGAAACTGGGGCGCGCCAGATGATCCGAAGTCGTTTGCGGCGATGCGTTACACCGAGGCGCGGCTTTCGAAGTATGCCCAGTTGCTTTTGGCGGAAACACGACTTGGCACGGTGGACTTCACACCCAACTTCGATGGAACGTTGCAGGAACCTGAGTTGTTACCCGCGCGCGTACCATTCGTGTTACTCAATGGCAGTACGGGGATTGCCGTTGGCATGGCCACCGACATCCCGCCCCACAACCTCAATGAGGTGGTGAGTGCGTGTATTCATATGCTGGACAATCCACGAGCGACGGTGGGCGATCTGATGACCCACATCAAGGGTCCGGATTTTCCGTCAAGAGCCGATATCATCACCCCAGCGGCCGAGATCAGAGAGATTTATGAGACGGGACGCGGGAGCATCAAAGCTCGTGCAATCTACAAGAAGGAAAATGGCGAAATCATCGTTACTGAGCTGCCGCATCAGGCATCGCCAGCGAAGATTCTCGAACAGATTGCTCATCAGATGCATGGGAAAAAGTTACTGATGCTGGCGGATGTTCGAGATGAGACAGACCACGAAAACCCGACTCGGCTCGTGCTGGTCCCTCGTTCCAACCGGATTGATGTGGACCGGCTGATGAATCACTTGTTCGCAAGTACTGATCTGCAAAAGAGTTATCGAGTCAATCTGAACATCATCGGGCTCAATCAACGCCCTCAAGTGAAGAACCTCGCGGTCCTGATCAAAGAGTGGCTCACCTACAGGCAGGAAACCGTACGCCGTCGTTTGCAATTCCGCCTTGAGAAGATCAACGAACGGCTGCACATCCTTGCTGGACTGCTCACTGCGTACCTCAATCTCGACGAGGTGATTCGCATCATTCGCGAGGAAGAAAGCCCCAAGGCGGCGCTCCGGAAGAAGTTCAGACTTTCGGATGTTCAGGCCAACGCCATTCTGGACTTGCGATTGAGGCAACTGGCCAAGCTCGAAGAGATCAAGCTGAACGCCGACAAGGACGACCTCGAGGGAGAGAAGACCGACCTCGAAAAAACGCTCAAATCGAAGGCTCGCCTGAAAACACTCGTCAAAAAGGAACTTCTCACAGATGCTGAGGAGTATGGCGATACGCGTCGTTCACGGTTTGTTGACGTGGAAGTAGCCGTCGCCTTCAGCGAAGAGGATCTGATAAGCAACGAACCCATCACGGTGGTGTTATCCGAAAAAGGTTGGATGCGTGCTGCCAGAGGGCACGATACAGATGCGCAGGAGCTCAGTTATCGTAGTGGTGACAAATACGGGCACGCGGCTCGCGGGCGGACCAACGACATCTTGGTCGTTCTCGATTCCGTTGGTCGGAGTTATGCCGTGGCCCCACACACGTTACCGTCCGCCCGTGGGCAGGGGGAGCCTCTCACCGGCCGGTTCAAGCCTGCCGCTGGTGCTCGATTCGTCGGTTTGGCGATGGGGTCTGGAAGCACGCGTGTACTGCTTGCGTCGGATGCGGGATACGGCTTTGTCGGGTCGTTGGAGGAGATGACGACCAAAAACAAAGCGGGGAAAGCTTGCCTGAGTGTACCGAAAGGCGGGACGGCGTTACCGCCCGTGGTGGTAAATCTGGAAATGCAACAACAGGTCGTTGCGGTCACCAATCAGGGCCGCATGTTGATATTCCCACTCGCGGAGGTGCCGGAGCTTTCGCGCGGCAAAGGAAACAAGCTGCTCAACGTTCCAAGCGCGACGTTCAAGGCGGGCGAGGAGTTTCTGGTTGCGGTTAAGGTTGTTGGTCGCAACGACGATCTCCTGGTTGTCGCAGGTCTTCGCCATCTACGCATGAAACCGAAGGATCTACAGAACTACGTCGGTGAGCGTGCTCGTCGGGGTCGGAAGCTACCGCGCGGGTTTCAAAGAGTGGATTCGCTTGTGGTGGAGTCGCCTTGAGCCGTTAGCCTTTCGACCTGCTGGGTAATGAGATCCGCATATGCCCGGGACAACCCGGTAATCAGATAACAGGCTTGCGCGGTGGTGAGTTCCGCCAACAGCGGGTTGTCGAGCCGTTGTGATAACAGTCTCTCTCTGCGCAATATGCGAACGTAGAACCGATCGCTTACTGCGACGGTTTTGTACTTGGCGAGTGCCGATAGGAGGACTGTGTCTGCGACTTCCGGGGCACTCACCTCGAGCTTTTTGTCACTGGGCAGCAGGAGTTCATGTACGGCCAGCCTATAGATGCCGCGTCCAGCGTCTTCATCAAGCAGGTGAAGCAGTACAAAAGCCGCACACATCACTTGGAAGGCTCGATCATGGCCTTCGTTATGCTCGAATCCGACTAATACACCCGTGCCGGGAAGGTACACCGCATGACCTTGATAGAGGTTCGCCACCTGTTCAGCCATTGTCAGGCCGTAGGCGAGCTCGAGTTCGCGTTCTGCCGGGGTCATGCTGAGTTGGTTGTAGAGATTGATGGCGAGAAGATAACGTGGCTGGGTCTCGGCTTGATCGGCTGGTGATTGTGTGGGAATAACGCAGCGG
>SMWK01000108.1 GCA_004356895.1 Gammaproteobacteria bacterium | reverse complement strand
GATCCCGCTGGCTTTCGGGCAGATGCCGTTGGGGGCCTTGTTTGGTGTGATTTTCTTCGCTCTGGTCAGCTTCGCTGCTATCACCTCGGCGATATCGTTAACCGAACCGGCACTTGCTTATCTAGTAGAAGAATACAATGCCAAGCGTTCCCGCGTGGCGATCTCTGTTGGTGTTATCTGCTGGGTGCTGGGAATTGGCACGGTATTGTCGTTTAACCTCTGGGCAGAACGCTACATTGTGGGCGAGCTGACCTTCTTTGGGTTTATCGACTATGTCTCGCAGAACATCATGTTGCCACTCGGTGGTGTGCTCATCGCGCTGTTTGCCGCGTATGGGTTGCCGAAAACCGTTGTTGGGTCCCAGCTTGGATTGCGCGAGGGCCCGTTCGCCGTGCTCTGGAAGGTGGTTATCGGGGTGATTGCGCCGTTGGCGGTGCTTATCGTGCTCATCGCGCCGGTGTTTGATATTGTTTTAGAATTCCTGGGTTTTTAGATGTTGAAGCTACACCGCTCAGCTCTGCTGCCATACCCGGCGGCGGCCGTTTACGACATTGTCAAGGATGTCGAACGCTACCCGGAATTCCTGCCCTGGTGCACGGACGCCGCAGTACTGGAGCAAACCGAGGATGAAGTTGTCGCGCAACTTATCGTCAAAACACGTGGGCTGAATGAGCGCTTCACCACACGCAATCGGCTGACACCACACAAGCACATCGAGCTGGAACTCGTGGCGGGCCCATTCAAGAGCTTCAAAGGAAGCTGGACCTTCACACGGCTGGGTGGTGATGTCGGCTGCAAGATCGAGCTTTTTATCGAGCTTCAGCTTGCCGGTGTGCATGCTCTTTTTGGGCACCTTTTCTCGAACACTTTCAGCAAGGTGGGAGATCAGCTTGTCGATGCATTTTGCGAACGCGCCCGGATTTTGTTGGATTGAGGTGGTCATCAATGAAAGTCGAAGTCGTCTACGCCCTGCCAGGCGCTCAAACAGTTCACCGAATTAGTCTGGCGTCTGGTGCGACGGTTGCGGATGCCCTGCGCGCGGTGTCCGAAATCCCCCCATTTGCCGAGTTGCTTCTCGAAGAGCGGCCGGTGGGTGTCTTCGGCGAGCGGGTCGACGTCGATCGGCTGTTGCTCGACGGTGATCGGGTTGAGATCTATCGAAAGCTTGCGGTGGACCCAAAGGAAGCACGGCGATTGCGTGCTGGTACCCAAAACTCTTAGTGTCCTGTCCGGCTATTCGCTCGAGGTGGTGTCTTGTGGTTGTGGATCCGAGTCGGACCCGGTTGGGGCGAAGTCTCCGGTGAAGTACGCAAGTACCTCGTTCTCGAAGTACAAACTCATGCGTTTCTCATCCGAATATACACCAGGCACTACCACGGTATAAATATAGTCCCAGCGATCTTCGTTGAACGTGTTGCGCGCCACGGGTTCACCCATGACAAACGTAACCTGGGTGCGGGTCATGCCTGGTTTGAGCTGATCGATCATCTCCTGAGAAATCAGATTACCCTGCTGGATGGTGATCTTGAAGACACGGGGAATCGAGATACGGGGCAGGCTGCAACTCGCGGCCATCAACAGCAGTGAACAGATCAGAAGTCGGGCTAACATGTGCAAATAACAAAGTGATTGAGTTTCGAGGCGCGGAATCTTACCGGGGGAACTTCGGCGATTCAACACGTCCGCAGCATAGTACAGGCTAATGAACTGCACTCGCTTCTTTCAGCAGCGTGCGGGCGTAATCTCGGGACTCCTCGGTAACGTCCGCGCCTGCCAGCATGCGGGCCAGTTCGTCGATTCGGGTGTCCTCAGCTAATGGCTCTATGTGGGTGTCCTGCTCGGCGTCCTTGTGTACCCGTAGATGCTGGTCACCCAGCGCTGCTACTTGCGGGGCATGGGTTACACAGATCACCTGAGTATGCTCTGCCAGTGCGCGCAGCAGGCGGCCAACCACGTCGGCAGCGGTGCCTCCTACGCCAACGTCCGCTTCGTCCAGCACCAGGCACGGCAGAGCCGTCTTCTGTGCAGCGACGACCTGGATGGCCAGGCTGATCCGCGCCCGCTCGCCGCCCGAGGCTATCTTGCTCAAGCTTGCGCTGGGATAGTTGGGGTTGGTGACGATGCGAAACTCCACCGATTCCAGGCCGCGCTCCGATTCATCGGGCGAAAACTTCAAACTCAACTCACCCCCCTCGATGCCGAGGGTTTTTATGCAACGGCTAACGGCGGCTGAGAAACCGTTGGCCGCACTATGGCGCTGCTTGGAAACTACCATGGCGCACTTCTTGTACGCTGCTTCGTGTCGTTGGGCAGATTCTAGCAAGGTATCGAACTCCGTCCGGTCCATGGAAATCGTGTTGAGTTCATCCTGGAGTTTGGCGTAATGACTGGCGAGGTCTGCCGGCATTACCTGGTGCTTGCGGGAGAGTTCATGCACCAGGGCCAGTCGCGCATCGATGGTCGTTAGATGTTCGGGATCCACTTCCAATGTGTCGTCGTAGCCGCGTAGATCGCGCATTGCGTCATCGATCAACGACAGTGCAGAGGTGAGGAACTCTTCCGCCGCGACGAGCTGTACCTGGTCGTCATCGATACCTTCCAGGGCCCGCACGGTTCGACGTAAGGGATCCATGTCTTCGAGCGAGGTCAGCGAAACTGCTACGGTCTCGCGTAAGTCATGCGCCTGGGACAAGCGCTTGTGTTCCTTCTCGATTCGTTCGAATTCGCCTTCGGCTAAAGCCAGTGTTGCGAGCTCTTCAAGTTGATAGTTGAGCAGCGATGCACGGTCTTCCCTACTGGCGAGAAGGCCGCGCAACCTCTCAGCAGCGGCCAGATCATCGCGCCAGGCACGGTAGCTTGCCCGCAGCGATTGTAGATCCGCGTCTATAACGCCGTAGTCGTCCAGGAGGGCAAGTTGCACATCCTTGCTTGCAAGTCGCTGGTTTTCGTGTTGCCCGTGGATGTCGATGAGGCCTTCGGTAAATGTGCGCAGCACCTGACGGGTAACCGGTGTGCCATTGATGAAAGCCCGCGAGCGTCCGTCACGGCTGACGACGCGCCGCACCAGGCAACGACCGGGTTGGTCTTCGTCAGCAAGGGCAAGCTCCATGAGATACGCGTAGGCATCCGTTTTCTCGTCCAGCTCAAACTCCGCACTCACGACAGCGCGTTGTGCACCGTGGCGGATAACTTCGGTGTTGGCGCGCTCGCCGATGACGAGACCAAGGGCGCCCAGCACGATGGACTTTCCGGCGCCGGATTCCCCGGTGATCACCGTCAGCCCGGAAGTCAGGTCGACATCCAGGAATGAGACCAGGGCAAAATCCGTCACGGTGAGCTGTTTAAGCATGGCTTGACGCCCAGTGGCGATTATTCATATTTTCGTCATTGCCATCGAGTGTTGTAATACGTGTGTTCAATTGGATCATCCGGCTTAAAATACACCCCAATGATGTGGGAACATGTCCACATGTTGTGTGCGAAAATACGCCAGGCGAAAACGAACATAAACATAGGCACATTAGAAAAGACCAGAATGCCTGAAGTCAGCAGACGCGAGCAACCAGGTTGTGGTTGCCTGGAGTAGTCGTAGGGTAGTGAAAAAGAAGACCGAGGAGCCAGTCGATAGCCGCGCCAAGCACCTGTTCAAGATGCTGGTGGAAAGGTACATATCCGAAGGTGTGCCGGTTGCCTCGAAGATGCTCGCCACCCAACCCGGGGTCGATGTCAGTCCAGCGACCGTGCGCAATATCATGGCCGAATTCGAAGCGCAGGGATTGGTGCGCTCGCCTCATACCTCCGCAGGTAAGATACCCACCAACCTGGGGCTGCGTTTTTTCGTCGATTCGCTGCTGTCGATCCAGCCGCTGAACGAAGCCCAGGTGCATCAGGTAGAGCACGAGCTCAATCCGGATTTGTCACCCAAAGAACTCGTTGAATCGGCGTCCAACCTCCTTTCTCACATCACTCATATGACTTGTGTGGTGACCCTCCCGAAGCGAGATCAGGTATCACTCAGGCAGGTGGAGTTTTTACCGCTGGCGGGCAACCGGCTGCTGGTCATTCTGGTTTTGAATGATCGTGAAGTGCAGAACCGGGTCATTCATACGGATCGGGAATATGACGAATCCGAGCTCACCCAGGCGGCTAACTTCATCAACCATGAATATGGTGGCCTGTCGCTCATGAGTATTCGCGAAGCGCTGCTGCGAAGCATGCAGGAAGACAAAGATCGCATGAGCACCATGATGCAGACGGCACTGGATGTGGCGACTCGCGCTTTCGAGGACACCGGAGACGAGGATCATCAACAGCTCGTCGTGTCCGGGGAAACGAACCTCCTCGATTTCGCGGGCGATAGCAAAACCGTGCGCACAGTGTTCGAAGCATTCTCGCGTAAGGGGGGCATTCTGCACCTTCTGGATCGCTGTCTCGATACCAACGGCATACAGCTGTTTATCGGTGAGGAATCCGGTTACGACCTCCTCGATGAAATGAGCCTCGTCACCTCCCCTTATGAAGTGAAAGGTCAACTGGCCGGGGTGCTGGGTGTACTTGGACCCACGCGCATGGCCTACCAGGAGGTCATCCCGGTGGTGGACATCACGGCGCGCGTCTTAGGCGCGGCCATGGACTACTCATAACCCGCTGATCTAGAAGTTTTGCAGTGGTCAGAGCACCAGGATCGGGGTGGTTTGAACCCTACCACTTGAATTTGTTATCCCAGGACCTACATAGCTCGATGAGCGCGAGTTTGCCGTTCGGGCAGACTTACTGGCGAAATGGAGCTGATGAAACATGGTGGATGAAAAATCACCGGAAGAAGGTGTCGATGAGGTCTTGGACACCGGCGCAACGGACGCTGAGGCAGAAGATGAGGAAAATGCAGGAGAGGCTGGAGATGAAGGAGAGGAAGGGGATAAAGAAGAGATAGACAAAGAGCAGGAGGAGGACGAAGGCGTTCCTGAAGCCGAGGCAGAAGAAGAGGCGCCAACCGTCGAATCGCTGAGCTGCGCATTGAACGAAGCTGAAACCAAAGTGGCCCAATTGCAGGATCAGGCGTTGCGGGCGAAAGCGGACGTGGAGAATATGCGCCGTCGGGCGGCCCGGGACGTTGAAAACGCGCACAAATATGCACTCGAGAGGTTGACTGGGCAATTGCTGCCGGTGCTCGACAGCCTGGAAAAGGCGGTTGAGAGTGCGACACTGGCTAAAGACGCGGACGCCATAGGCGAGGGCGTTGAGCTTTCCTTGAAGATGTTCCTCAGCGTATTGAGCAAGGTTGGAATCGTGCAACTTGATCCGTTGGGGGAGCCGTTCGATCCTCAATTCCACGAGGCAATCGCGATGGTGGAGAATCCTGATGGCGAGCCAAATTCGGTGATGGAAGTCATTCAACGTGGTTATTCGCTCAACGGACGTCTGGTGCGAGCGGCGAAGGTTGTTGTAGTGAAAGCTAGCAGCGGGGAGGAGTCATCCAACGTGAATACTTCCGCATGAGATGCACAAACGATGGTGTAAGGGTTGAGAAAGCTCAAGAAGGCCAAATATAACTAACTAATCGTTATTGGTGGACTCAAGTCCACCGACTAGAAAAGATTTGGAGATTTGAACAATGAGTAAGATCATCGGCATTGACCTCGGTACCACCAACTCCTGTGTGGCGGTGTTGGAAGGCAAGGAGGCCAAGGTCATCGAAAATTCCGAGGGGGATCGCACGACGCCGTCCGTCATCGCCTATGCAGAGGACGGCGAGATTCTGGTTGGCCAGAGTGCCAAGCGTCAGGCGGTCACAAACCCTGAAAATACCTTGTTTGCCGTCAAGCGGCTCATCGGCCGCAAGTACAAGGACGATGTGGTGCAGAAGGACATCAAGATGGTGCCCTACAAGATCACCGAGGCCAAAAACGGTGACGCCTGGATCGATGTGAAAGGCGAACATCTCGCGCCACCGCAGATTTCTGCGGAAGTCCTGAAAAAAATGAAAAAAACGGCGGAAGAATATCTCGGTGAACCGGTCACGGAAGCCGTGATCACCGTTCCTGCGTATTTCAACGACTCGCAACGCCAGGCCACCAAAGATGCGGGGCGCATAGCTGGTCTGGACGTCAAACGCATCATCAACGAACCGACCGCCGCCGCACTCGCTTACGGACTCGACAAGAAACGCGGTGACGAAAAGATTGTCGTTTACGACCTTGGCGGCGGTACGTTCGACATCTCGGTCATCGAGATTGCCGAGATCGACGGCGAGCACCAGTTCGAGGTGCTTTCTACCAACGGGGATACGTTCCTTGGTGGTGAAGATTTCGATCTGCGCATCATCGATTATCTGGCGGAGGAGTTTAAGAAGGATAACGGCGTCGACCTGCACCACGATCCGATGGCATTGCAGCGTCTGAAGGACGCCGCGGAAAAAGCCAAGATCGAGTTGTCCACAAGCCAACAAACCGAGATTAACCTACCCTACATCACGGCGGATCAGTCGGGTCCAAAACACCTGGTGCTGAAGCTCACCCGGGCGAAGCTCGAATCGTTGGTGGAAGAACTCGTAGAGCGCACCATCGGTCCGTGCCGCATTGCGATGCAGGATGCGGGCTTGAAATCGAGCGATATCGACGACGTAATCCTCGTCGGCGGGCAAACACGGATGCCGCTGGTGCAGGAAAAAGTAAAAGATTTTTTCGGCAAGGAAGCTCGCAAGGACGTTAACGCGGACGAAGCGGTGGCTATCGGCGCTTGCATTCAAGCGGCAGTTCTCGCTGGGGACGTGACGGACGTTTTGCTACTGGACGTGACCCCGCTGTCACTCGGTATTGAAACGCTGGGTGGGGTGATGAGCGCGCTCATCGAAAAGAACACCACCATCCCCACGAAGAAGCAGCAGGTGTTCTCCACGGCGGATGACAACCAGACGGCCGTGACCATTCACGTTTTGCAGGGCGAACGTAAGCAGGCGGGACAGAACAAGTCGCTCGGCAGGTTTGATCTGCAGGACATTCCACCCGCACCGCGAGGCCTCCCCCAGATCGAGGTAAGTTTCGACATAGATGCCAATGGGATTCTCAATGTCTCGGCGAAGGACAAGGCGACCGGTAAGGAGCAGTCCATCGAGATCAAAGCATCCAGCGGATTGTCGGAAGAAGAGATCGACCAGATGGTACGTGATGCCGAAGCTCACTCCGAGGAAGATCAGAAGTTCGAAGAACTCGTGATTCTCCGCAACCAGGCGGACAGTCTCATCCACGGGGCCCGTAAGGCGGTAATTGACGCGGGTGACAAAGCCACGGATGAGGAGAAGGAAGCCATTGAGAGCGCAGCCACTGCCTTGGAAGACGCCCTGAAGAATGGTGACAAGGCGGACATCGAAGCGAAGACTCAGACGCTCTCCGAGGCATCTGCTAACCTTGCTCAGAAGATGTATGCAGAAGAAGCTCAGCAAGCCCAAACAGGTGCCGATGATACTGCGACTTCGGATAGTGCCGATGGTGCCGGTGATACGGTGGACGCGGAGTTCGAAGAGGTCGACGACGATAAGAGCGAAAGTAAATAGAAGACCTGGTGACTGTGGTTAAAGCACAAACGCACGCGTTTCGCGTGCGTCTCTTTGTCTGGCAAGGTTCGCACACGAGGTTCAGGCGCGGACGGTAGTTCGTAGGTTGCCGGACACGTGGGTTTCAGGCTACTGGTTGATAGATGGCAAAACGCGATTATTACGATGTGTTAGGAGTAGGTCGTGACGCCCCGGAAGGGGAGGTCAAGAAGGCCTATCGCCGGCTCGCCATGAAATTTCATCCAGATCGCAATCCTGACGATGCAAGGGCGGAAGAGAAGTTCAAAGAAGCGACGGAAGCTTACAAGGTGCTCACCGACGAAGACAAACGCCACGCGTATGACCGATTTGGTCACGCTGGGGTAGATTCGAATGCGGGGGGCATGGGGCGAGGTTTTGAGAGCACCAGCTTTGGCGATATCTTCAGTGACGTCTTCGGCGATATCTTCGGCGGAGCTGCCGGAAACAGTCGTGGCCGCACCTCTGCACATCGCGGGGCCGATCTACGTTATGCACTCGATCTCGATCTCGAACAGGCGGTTGGTGGGGACACTGTCGAGATCAAGGTTCCGGTACTCTCTGCCTGTGACAACTGCGATGGCTCGGGAGCGAAGCCGGGTACGCGGGCAAGTACCTGCCTCGATTGTCACGGAACCGGCCAGATACGGGTTGCTCAAGGGTTCTTCTCACTGCAACAAACCTGTCCGCGATGTCGCGGAGCGGGCAAGGTCATCACAGATCCCTGCGGAAAATGTGGGGGCGCAGGACGCGTGGAGAAACGCAAGACACTGTCGGTGAAAATTCCAGCGGGCGTGGATGTCGGTGACCGCATCCGCTTGGCTGGTGAAGGAGAAGCGGGTTTTAATGGCGGGCCTTCGGGTGATCTTTATGTGCAGATCGAGGTGCGCGAACACGCGATCTTCCGTCGTGATGGTAAAAACTTGTACTGTGAAGTACCGATATCGTTTGCCGATGCCGCTCTTGGAGGAGATCTGGAGGTACCGACCCTGGCTGGCCGCGTGAAGCTCAAGATCCCTTCCGAAACCCAGACAGGAAAACTTTTTCGTTTGCGCGGCAAGGGCGTCACGCCAGTGCGTGGCGGTGGTGTGGGCGATCTGCTCTGTCGGGTAACGGTCGAGACGCCAGTTAAACTATCCGATAAGCAAAAACAATTGCTGCGGGATTTCAAAACCAGCCTCGCCGAGGGTGGCAGCAAACACTCGCCACAGGAAAGCTCCTGGTTCAAAGGAGTGAAGGACTTCTTCGATAGCTTAAGATAGGCGTTCGCGCACGATTACTCGTTTTTTTAAAAAAGGGGAAGCCATGACGCGTATCGCGGTGGCCGGCGCTGCCGGTCGGATGGGTAAGACACTAATTCAAAGTGTTCAACAAGCGCCAGACGTAACCCTGGGCGCGGCTTTCGAGCACGCGGACTCGAGCCTGATCGGTGTTGACGTCGGCGAGCTTGCCGGCATAGGAAACATCGATGTAAGGCTGTCTGCGGATATATCGGCCGAACTCGACCGTTTCGACACCCTGATCGACTTCAGTATTCCAGCAGCGACGTTGGCTGCCGTCGTCACGTGCACCGAGGCAGGCAAACGGCTTGTCATCGGCACGACCGGATTCGAGGATACCGGATTGGCGGCCATCCGCGCCGCGGCGGCGAAGACGCCGATACTATTGGCCCCCAACATGAGCGTGGGGGTCAATCTGTGCTTCAAGCTGATCGAGTTCGCCGCCCAGGTGCTTGGTGACGAGATGGATGTCGAAATCATCGAAGCCCACCACCGTCACAAGATCGACGCGCCCTCCGGAACGGCCGTGCGGATGGGTGAGATACTCAGCCGTGTTCTCGATCGCGATCTCTCGGAGGTGTCGGTGTTCGGCCGTAAGGGAACCGGTGGCGAAAGGGATCGGCGCACCATTGGCTTCTCGAGCATTCGTGGGGGCGACATCGTAGGAGAACATACCGTGTTGTTTGCGGGTAGTGGCGAGCGGATAGAGATTACCCATCGCGCCAGCAGCCGTTCGAACTTCGCAGCCGGTGCGATACGCGCGGCGCGTTTTCTGGAAAATCATGCCCACGGCCTCTTCGATATGCAGGATGTGCTGGGCTTCGATGGATGAGTTGAGTAGACTACGCCCCCGAAAATAAGGCGAGATCGACGGTACCTCAAAGTGGGGCGGCCAATCGACCTCGCCTTTTTGTAAGCGCCCCTAACGGGCGTCTTAGCTAACCTGGGAAATGTGTTGATACCGGCGTTACTCGCCCTCGAAGACGGCAGTTTGTTCCGCGGCCAGTCCGTTGGTGTTACCGGAATGTCGGTGGGAGAAGTCGTTTTCAATACGGCGATGACCGGATACCAGGAAATTCTTACAGATCCCTCCTATGCACGCCAGATCATCACGTTTACTTACCCGCAGATCGGAAATACCGGAATAAATCCAGAAGACGTTGAGTCTTCCAGAATCTGGGCGAGCGGTTTGGTGGTTCGCCAACTCCCCCGGCAAGCAAGCAACTGGCGCATGCGGCTGAGTTTGAGCGACTACCTCAAGCAACAAGGGGTGGTGGCGATTGCCGATGTTGATACCCGACGGCTGACCAAGTTGATACGGACTAAAGGAGCGCTCTCAGGGTGTGTTGCTGCAGGAGATGACGTCACTGAGGCGGCGACCCTCGCGGCCGCACGGGAATTTCCTGGGTTGGTGGGTATGGATCTTGCCAAAGAGGTAGAGAAGGTAAGGGGTAACGAACTCGTCGGCTGGGACGAGAGTGCGTGGAGCTTGAGTACCGGGTACGGTTCGCGAAGCTCCGAGCTATTTCATGTCGTCGCCTATGATTTCGGTGTGAAGCGCAACATTCTGCGGTTGCTGGCCGAGCGTGGGTGTCGATTGACCGTGGTCCCGGCCACTACGACCGCGGCCGACGTGCTGGCGCTTAAGCCTGACGGGGTATTTCTTTCCAACGGTGCCGGCGACCCGGAGCCGTGCGACTATGCGATAAGCGCCATTCGCGAGTTGTTGGAAGAAAATCTACCGATTTTCGGCATTTGTCTCGGTCACCAGTTGTTGTGTCTTGCCAGCGGAGCGCGCACGGTAAAAATGCGCCACGGACATCACGGGGCAAACCATCCCGTGAAGGATCTGCGCACCGAGAAGGTCATCATCACGAGCCAGAATCACGGATTTGCCGTAGACATTGAGAGCCTGCCTGACTGTGTTGAGGTGACCCACCTATCGCTCTTCGACGGCACTCTGCAGGGTATTTGCCGCTCCGACAAACCGGCATTCGGATTTCAGGGACATCCAGAAGCGAGCCCCGGACCGCAGGATTGCGCCTATCTATTTGATGAGTTCATCGAAATGATGGAGACGCGGGTTGCCTAAACGTGACGACATCCAATCTGTCCTGGTACTGGGTGCGGGCCCCATCGTCATTGGCCAGGCTTGCGAATTCGACTACTCGGGTGCGCAAGCGTGTAAGGCGATCCGGGAAGAAGGCATCAGGGTGATACTGGTCAATTCGAATCCGGCAACCATCATGACCGATCCGTCCATGGCGGATGCAACCTACATAGAACCCGTGGAATGGCCCACGGTCGCCAAAGTCATCGAGAGAGAGCGGCCGGATGCCTTGTTACCCACGATGGGCGGGCAGACCGCGCTGAACTGTACGCTCGATCTGGTTCGTGAGGGAATTCTAGAGCGATTTGGCGTCGAGTTGATCGGGGCCAGTAAAGACGCCATCGACAAGGCTGAAGATCGGGAGCGTTTTGGTCGCGCCATGAAGCGCATTGGTCTCGAGACGCCCCGTTCCGCGATTGCCCACAGCATGGAAGAAGCTCTACAGGTGCAGAGCCAACTCGGCTTTCCGTGCGTTATTCGGCCGTCGTTCACCCTTGGGGGCAGCGGTGGCGGGATTGCGTACAACACCGAAGAGTTTGAAGAGATTTGCCGCAGGGGTTTGGATCTTTCACCTACTAACGAGTTGCTGATCGACGAATCCTTGCTCGGTTGGAAAGAATTTGAGATGGAAGTGGTTCGCGACAAGCGCGATAACTGCATCATCGTTTGCTCTATCGAAAATTTCGACCCCATGGGTGTGCATACCGGCGATAGCATTACCGTCGCACCGGCTCAGACACTGACGGACAAGGAGTACCAACTGCTGCGCAATGCATCCATCGCCGTGCTGCGAGAGATCGGCGTCGAAACCGGGGGCTCCAACGTGCAGTTCGCGATCGATCCCGTAGATGGCAGGATGGTCGTCATTGAGATGAACCCAAGGGTATCGCGTTCTTCGGCGCTGGCATCGAAGGCAACGGGTTTTCCCATCGCCAGGGTGGCAGCAAAGCTCGCGTTGGGCTACACGTTGGATGAGTTGGACAACGAGATCACCGGCGTCACCCCGGCGTCATTCGAACCGAGCATCGACTATGTGGTGACCAAGGTGCCACGGTTCACGTTCGAGAAGTTCCCACAAGCGGACCCCAGATTGACGACGCAGATGAAATCCGTTGGCGAGGTCATGGCGATCGGCCGCACATTTCAAGAGTCGTTGCACAAAGCGCTGAGAAGTCTCGAAACGGGTATGACCGGTTTGGATCCAATCCTCAAGGCCGAAGGACGTGAAGCACGTGCGATTCTCCAGAGGGAGCTAACCACACCAGGGGCGGAACGCGTCTGGTATGTGGCGGATGCTTTCAGGCATGGCATGAGCCTCGAAGAAGTGCACGAACTAAGCGCCATCGATCCATGGTTTCTGGCTGAGATAGAAGATCTTGTTACAACTGAACAGCGCGTCAGCGGCTTGAAGCTGGAATCCCTCGATGCAGATACCTGTTATCGGCTGAAGCGCCAGGGGTTCTCGGATGCCCGCCTGGCTTCCTTGCTGGAGGTCTCGGAGGACGATTTTCGTGCGCATCGCTTGTCACTGGGGATCAAACCCGTCTATCGACGCGTCGATACCTGTGCAGCGGAGTTTCCATCTGCCACGGCCTACATGTATTCCACGTACGAAGAAGAGTGTGAGGCGGAACCTTCCGACCGTAAAAAGATCATGGTGCTGGGTGGTGGGCCAAACCGCATCGGGCAAGGAATCGAGTTTGACTACTGCTGCGTGCACGCGGCATTGGCTATGCGCGAAGACGGCTTTGAGACCATTATGGTCAACTGTAATCCGGAAACCGTATCGACGGATTACGATATATCGGATCGGCTGTACTTCGAGCCGGTGACGCTGGAAGACGTTCTGGCGATCGTTGCGGTTGAGCAGCCGACCGGGGTCATCGTCCAGTTCGGCGGCCAAACACCGCTGAAACTGGTTGAGGCGCTCGAACAAGCAGGTGTGCCAATCATAGGCACCAGCGCGGACGCCATTGACCGGGCCGAAGACCGTCAGCGCTTTCAGATGATGATCGAGAAACTTGGACTCAAACAACCGTCTAACCGGACCGCGACGGATGCACAAACGGGGCTGGCTGGAGCGCGTGCGATTGGGTTCCCGATCGTGGTACGTCCTTCCTACGTGCTGGGTGGGCGGGCAATGGAAATTGTCTTCAACGAAGAAGAGCTTACCCGTTATCTAAAAAATGCCGTGGATGTATCCAATGATGCCCCCGTGCTTCTGGATCGGTTTCTCGACCAGGCGATCGAGATTGACGTCGATGCGGTGTGCGACGGTGAGCAGGTCGTGATCGGGGCGATCATGCAGCATATCGAGCAGGCGGGCGTGCATTCGGGAGATTCGGCGTGTTCGCTACCCCCTTACCAGCTTTCAGAGGAGTTACAGAACCGGATCCGGGAGCAGGTGACGGCGATGGCCCTGGAACTCAAAGTGGTGGGGCTCATGAATGTGCAGCTTGCTGTGCAGGATCAAGATATCTACGTGTTGGAGGTAAACCCGCGTGCGTCGCGCACTGTGCCTTTCGTGTCCAAATGTATCGGCGTCTCGCTGGCGCAGATCGCCGCGCGGTGCATGGTGGGCACAAGTCTTGCCGAGCAGGGTTTCACCGAGGAGATCATTCCGACCCGGATGTATGTGAAGGAATCGGTATTTCCTTTCGTGAAGTTTCCGGGAGTCGATCCAATTCTCGGACCCGAGATGAAGTCAACGGGTGAAGTCATGGGAGTGGGTGACAGCTTTGGCGAGGCATTTGCCAAGGCAGCCCTGGGTGCCGGGGTGTTGTTACCGGATGGTGGAAGGGCTTTCATCAGCGTTAAGGAATCAGATAAGCCAGGACTTGCCGCGCTCGGCAGAGACCTTGTGGATCTCGGCTTCAGCCTGGTTGCGACCCGGGGCACGGCACGTACCTTGCGTGAAGCCGGGATTGAAACAGACGTGATCAACAAGGTGACACAAGGTCGGCCTCATGTAGCGGACATGTTGAAAAACGAGCGGATCGATCTCATCATCAACACCACGGAAGGACACCAGTCGATCGCCGACTCCGCGGTCATTCGACGTTTGGCGCTGCAGAACAAGGTTTGTTACACGACGACGCTTACCGGCGGAGAAGCGTACTGCATCGCCATCCGCTACTCTCGAGCAAACCCGGACGAAACCGTTCGGTGTCTGCAGGATCTCCATGCCGAACGCGGTTAAGGAACCTCTGATCAATCCTCGTTTCTTAAGTATCGTCTGGGCTAGAAAACTACTTCCAAAAAGCACACCATAAGCGCAGCCCTTCTCCCACGAGCGTAAAACGGAAAAAAAGAGCGGTTCTAATGTCCACCCCAATGACAGTTGAAGGCGCCGATGCGCTTCGCCAGGAACTGCAGCACCGCAAAACCAGCCTGCGCCAGCAGATTACCAAGGCGATCGCCAAGGCTCGCGAGCATGGCGATCTCAAGGAGAACGCGGAATATCATGCCGCCCGTGAGGAAGGGGGTTTTAATGAAGGCCGCATACAGCATATCGAAAGCATGCTGGCCGACGCACAGATTATCGATGTCACCAAGATTACCGCGAACGACAAAGTGATTTTCGGAGCGACGGTTACCCTCGTCGAGATGGCAACCGGTAACGAGATCCGCTACAAAATTGTTGGCGAGGATGAAGCGGATCTGAAATCCAACAAGATTTCGGTCCTGTCGCCCATTGCCCGCTCAGTGATCGGTAAGTCAGTGGGGGATGTTGGCTGCGTGGTGGCGCCGAACGGTGACATAGAATATGAAATCGATCGGGTGGAGTACTTGTAGCCGTTTGACCCTAGCTGAACCGCGTCAGGTTGGACAATTTCGGATCCGGCTCCGGGTTCGCTCGAAACAACACGATGACTTTTCCAATACGTTGCACAACAGCGGCGTTACAAGCATCGGCCAGCCCGGTACCGAGTGCATTGCGATCTTCTCGTGCAAGCGCGTTGATCCTTACCTTGATGAGTTCATGATCCGCCAACGCTCGATTGGTTTCCCCGATCAATCCCTCGCTCATGCCCTGATCGCCGATGCTCACCACCGGGTCCAGGTGATGGGCGATCTGGCGCAACCGGCGCCTGGTTTTCCCATCGAGGCCGGTCCGGCAGTGCTGAGGTAGGCTATCGATCATAACGGGGATTATAGTGTCTCTATCGCACGCCTACCTGAGCAAGATGGGCAAAAAACCGAAAAAACGCAGCAAGTCCAGCGATCGTTGGCTCAGACGCCAGCGGCGCGATGTATTTACCAAGCAGGCAGCAAATCAGGGTCGGCTGTCTCGTGCTCATTTCAAGCTCCAGCAACTTGATGAGCGATTTGGCTTGCTGAAGCCGCGGATGAAGGTTCTGGAGCTTGGTGCCGCGCCCGGTGGTTGGACAAACTACATCGAGCAACGGGTAACTGACGGTTTGCTGATTGCATGCGATCCGCGACCTATTGCCGCGGCCGCGCAGACCGTGATCATCGGGGGTGCTTATGGTGAGACCGAAACCGACAACGAGATCTCCGAACATCTCGCGGGAAGAGAACTTGATCTTGTATTGTCAGATATGGCCCCCAACATGACCGGTATCAGAGCCGCCGATCAGGCACGGTCGATGGATCTGGTGGAACTCGCCACAGATGCGGCCGGGCGGTGGTTGAAACCTGGAGGCAGCTTAGTTGTCAAAATATTCCAGGGTGCGGGCGTCGACGCCTGGGTGGCGGATACGCGCAAACAGTTCGCACAAGTGAGGATGGTGAAACCCAAGGCATCGAGAGCAGAATCGCGGGAAGTGTATGCAGTTGCGCAGGAGTTTCTTGTCGTTGACTAGTCGTGTAACCTAATCCGTCGGTCTTGAGTTTTGGATCTAAAATTATTGCAGGTGCCGGTCATCAGACGGGGGCTGGGCGGTCCCGGTAGCTTGAGGATAAGCCCTTGACAGATATGGGAAAAAATCTACTACTCTGGCTGATCATAGCCGCTGTGTTGCTGACGGTATTCAACAACTTCAACGTCACGCAAGAACCCGAATCGGTTAGCTATTCCGAGTTTATTGAACTGGTGCGTACGGATCAGCTTCTCTCCGTTGAGATCGATAGCTTGATCATCCACGGGGTGAAGAAAACGGGCGAAGAGTTCCAGGTCATCCGCCCCGACGTATACGATTCGAAACTGCTCGATGATCTCTACAACCACAACGTCGAAACGGAGGGAAAGCTCCCCGAACAACAGAGTATCTGGACACAGCTGCTCATCGCCAGCTTCCCCATACTAATCATCATTGCCGTTTTCATGTTTTTTATGCGGCAGATGCAGGGAGGTGCCGGAGGTCGCGGTGGACCGATGGCGTTCGGCAAGAGCAAAGCGAGGCTCCTTTCCGACGACCAGATCAAGACCAGTTTTGCCGATGTTGCGGGTGTGGATGAAGCGAAAGAAGACGTTCAGGAGTTGGTCGAGTTCCTGAGAGATCCGAGCAAGTTTCAACGCCTCGGCGGGCGCATTCCCCGAGGCATTCTCATGGTTGGTGCGCCGGGTACCGGCAAGACGCTGCTCGCACGAGCTATTGCGGGAGAGGCGAAGGTTCCCTTCTTCTCAATCTCCGGTTCCGATTTCGTCGAGATGTTCGTGGGCGTAGGCGCGTCTCGCGTGCGCGATATGTTCGAGCAGGCTAAGAAACAGGCCCCCTGCATCATTTTCATCGACGAGATCGACGCGGTTGGTCGTCACCGCGGTGCTGGTTTGGGCGGTGGTCACGATGAGCGCGAACAGACATTGAACCAGTTGCTGGTCGAGATGGACGGCTTCGAGACCAACGACGGAATCATCGTTATTGCGGCTACGAACCGGCCCGACGTACTCGATCCCGCCCTATTACGACCCGGACGCTTCGACCGTCAGGTCGTCGTCAACCTACCCGACATCCGTGGCCGTGAGCAGATCATGAAGGTTCATATGCGCAAAGTCCCGATAGCCGACGATGTGGATGCGAGCATCATTGCCCGTGGCACTCCGGGTTTTTCGGGAGCCGACCTTGCTAACATCGTGAACGAAGCTGCATTGCTCGCCGCTCGTGGCAGCAAGCAACTGGTGGAGATGGAGGACTTCGAAAAAGCGAAAGACAAGGTCCTGATGGGCACCGAACGCAAATCGATGGTCATGTCGGAAAAGGAGAAACGTAACACTGCCTATCACGAGGCGGGTCATGCAATCGTCGGTAAATTGGTGCCGGGTCACGATCCACTCTACAAGGTGACCATCATTCCCCGTGGCCGTGCGCTTGGGGTAACGATGTTCCTTCCGGAGGAGGACCGCTACAGCTTGAGCCGTCAGACCCTTATGAGCCAGATCTGCAGCTTGTATGGCGGACGTATCGCCGAAGAGATTATTCTGGGTGGGGATCACGTCACGACCGGCGCATCGAACGACATCGAGCGTGCTACCAAGCTCGCCCGCAACATGGTCACTAAATGGGGCTTGTCCAGCAAGATGGGTCCGCTGATGTACGACGAAGACGAGGGTGAAGTTTTTCTGGGTATGTCTGCAGCCTCGAAGGTCAGGACCCACTCCCCGGAAACCGCCCACGACATCGACGAGGAGGTGCGGCGGATCATCGATGAATGTTACGGGACAGCCAAGCGGTTGCTGGAGGAGAACATCGATAAGCTCCACGCCATGGCAGAAGCTCTGATCGAATTCGAGACGCTTGACCCGAACCAGCTCGATGACATCATGGCTGGCGCACGGCCGCGCGCCCCGAGTACCTCGCGTAGTTCCAGCCCGCCTAAGAAAGACGAGCCCTCCGGAGAAACACCGATTGGAGGCCCCGCGGAAGAACACTGAGTGTTCGCGGTGTGACACAGATCTCCAACACCTCAGGGTTGCTGCTGCGTTGCGGTTCGCGAACGTTGTCGCTACGTGAGCCCCAACTCATGGGTGTGCTCAACATCACGCCGGATTCCTTCTCCGACGGTGGCCGTTTGCTCGCATCAAGCGGACCTGACTTGCCTTGTGTGTTGGATGCCGCCTGGGAGATGTTGGCGGAAGGTGCGGCAATTTTGGATGTGGGTGGAGAATCAACGAAACCGGGGGCCGATCGGGTTTCGGCTGACGATGAATGCCGTCGTGTGATTCCCGTACTGGAGCGCCTGTTGGAACTCGACACCATCGTTTCGATAGACACCAGTAAAGCGGAGGTAGCCGTTCGAGCACTGGCGCTCGGCTGTCAGCTTGTCAACGATGTGAGTGGGTTACGAAGCGCGGATATGCTGCAACTTCTTGCCGGCAGCGATGCGGCCGTTTGCATTATGCACATGCAAGGTGACCCTCGGTCTATGCAGGGCGCTCCCCACTATCGAGATGTAGTGACCGAAGTTCGATTGTTTCTCGAAAAACAAGTTTTAATGTGTCAGGAGGCGGGCATCGCAGCGGAGCGTATCTTGTTGGATCCCGGCTTCGGCTTCGGTAAAACCGCCGAGCACAACCTTACGTTGTTGCGCCGGTTGTCGGAGCTAAAAATTGATGGGTTACCGTTGCTCGTGGGTCTGTCACGCAAGAGTACCATTGGCAACATCACGGGGCGGAAGGTCGACGAGCGAGTGCACGGTAGCGTGGCTGCCGCGCTAATTGCCGTGCAGAATGGCGCCAGTATCGTTCGCGTGCACGACGTGGCGGCAACGGCCGATGCACTAAAAGTGTTGCGTGCTCTTTCATCAGGAGTGCAAGGAGAGCAAGAGACACATGAGTAGGAAGTATTTTGGTACCGACGGTATTCGTGGTCGAGTGGGGCAACATCCCATAACGCCGGAATTTTGCTTGCGCCTGGCGTGGGCCGTGGGCAAGGTTTTTTCTCGCCATGGTGATTGCCACATCCTGATCGGCAAGGACACCCGAATCTCCGGTTACATGCTGGAATCGGTGCTCGAATCGGGGCTCGCCTCCGCAGGTGCCAACGTCAGCTTGCTCACCGTGATGCCCACACCGGCCATTGCCTATCTTACCCGTACGTTGGGCGCAGACGCTGGCATCGTCATCAGTGCTTCACATAATGCCTACTTCGACAACGGAATTAAATTTTTCGATGGCGATGGAAACAAGCTCGGGGACGATATAGAACGGGAGATCGAAGCTCAGTTGGAACGAGAGATGGTTTGTGTGGATTCGGATCGGTTGGGACGCGCGACTCGAATCGATGACGCCCCCGGTAGATACATCGAGTTCTGCAAAGCAACTGTCAGCCGTGGCTTTCGGTTGCATGGCCTGAAAGTTGTGTTGGATTGTGCTAATGGGGCGACCTATCACGTCGCTCCCCGAGTGTTCGAGGAGTTGGGTGCAGACATCGAAGTGATTGGTGGCAGTCCAAACGGCGTGAACATCAACGATGGCTGCGGCTCGATGCATCCGGATTATATCGCTGAGAAAGTGGCCGCTGTCGGCGCCGATGTAGGCATCGCGTTCGATGGCGATGGCGACCGGGTCATCATGGTGGATGGTCAGGGTGAGGTTGTAGATGGTGATCAGTTGCTCTACATCATCGCGAAACATCGAGCAGCAACCGGTAAGCTCCAAGGCGGAATCGTCGGTACGGTGATGACCAACTTCGGTCTGGAGCGAGCGCTGATTGAAGCCCGGATTCCCTTTGCAAGGGCTCAGGTGGGAGACCGCTATGTGCTGGAGATGCTCAAACGCAAAGCCTGGGAGGTCGGAGGAGAATCGTCAGGGCACATTATCTGCCTGGATCTTACGACGACGGGGGACGCCATCGTTGCGGCGCTGCAGGTATTGATTGCGGTGGTAGAAAGCGGCCATTCGCTCCACGAGCTAAAGAAAGGAATGACCAAACTGCCGCAAGTGATGGTCAACGTAGTGGTAGATCGCCCTGGCGATGTCGCGCAGTTGGCAGGAGTTACCCAAGCGGTTCTTGCTCAAACAAAGTTACTGGAAGGACGCGGCCGTGTGCTGGTGCGACCCTCGGGAACCGAACCCGTGATCCGAGTCATGGTGGAAGGCGAAGACGAGGCCGAAGTAACCGCTATTGCGGAGGAACTCGCTGAAGTGGTAAAGCGAGAAGCCACCGCCTAGCCTCGGAGCAGACATTGTCTGCGTGATGTTCAGCGTTTAGTATTGCCCGCCTTTTTCACCGCAACCTTCAGGTGCCCAAAGTGCAATGAAGCGTAGAACCTTAGTCGCCGGAAACTGGAAGATGTACGGCTCGCTTTCGTTTATCAGCGAATTTGCAGAGTGTTTCTTGCGTGTATCGACAATGGATGCCGGGGAAACTGATTGTCAGGTACTGATATTGCCGCCCACTTCTTATCTGGGTGAGCTTGCGAGGCTATTTGCCAATACCGCGGTTGAGCTTGGCGCGCAAGATTTGAACCCGGAAATGGAGGGCGCGTTTACCGGAGAGGTTGCGGCGGAGAGGGTTAGCGACCTGG
>SMWK01000107.1 GCA_004356895.1 Gammaproteobacteria bacterium | reverse complement strand
GAGAGGTTGATTGCTGGATTATCCGCCCGTTCGGGGGTACCGGTGGAACGTATTCGTTGGGCGCTGTTCGGGACGATTGGTAAAGACACCTCCAGTCTCGTTGCAGTGGTCAAGCAGTTGCAGACTCTACGGATGCACATCTAAAGGTGCCTCCAGTGTTATATAACGAACAAGGAATAAGTAAAAAGGAAAGAACGTATGGGGTTTGATTCTCAAGAACACGGAGAATTTGCAGAGGCCGGACGACGCACCAACGAGCTGCTAGACGAAATTGGCAAGGTCGTCATCGGGCAGGATGAGATCGTCCGGCAAGTGTTGATCTGTTTGCTTGCGGGTGGTCATGTGCTCATCGAAGGGGTTCCCGGCCTTGGAAAAACGCTGTTGGTTCGCGCGCTCGCCCAATGTTTCGGCGGCGAATCGCGGCGAATACAGTTTACGCCGGATCTCATGCCGAGCGACGTTACGGGGCATGCAATCTTCAATATGCAGCAGCAGTCGTTCGAAGTACGTAAAGGGCCAGTGTTCACGAACTTGCTGCTCGCCGACGAGATCAATCGAGCACCAGCGAAGACCCAGGCTGCACTTCTGGAGGTGATGCAGGAGCGTCAGGTGACGATCGAAGGCGAATCTTATGCAGTAACTGAACCGTTTATGGTGTTGGCAACACAGAATCCGATTGAACAGGATGGCACCTACCCGCTTCCTGAGGCGCAACTCGACCGGTTCATGATGAAGACACTCATGGATTATCCGACTGAAAGTGCAGAGATGGAAATTGTCCAGAAGCGTACTCAGAAACGTATCGGCGACGACCTTCAAACCGACGAACTGGGGCAGGATCTGGATTTGGGCAAAGAGGACGTTATCGCACTGCGCGAAGTTTGTGCACACGTTGCCGTCGACGAAGCGGTGCAAGGTTATGCTGTGCGGATTACCCGGGAAACACGTTCTCGCGTAGGTATGCTGCAAGGAGCCAGTCCGCGTGCAAGCATTGCTTTGGTACGGGCTGCAAGGGCTAACGCGGTTCTCGAGGGGCGTCACTTCGTTATCCCGGATGACGTCAAGCGGTTAGCCAAGCCAGTACTTCGACATCGTATTCACCTCACGCCGGATCTTGAGATCGAAGGCGCCACACCAGACCGCGTGCTTGATGAACTGCTGGATGTTGTAGACGCGCCTCGCCTTTAGAACGGAAACTTAACTGTGTTCAATCGAATCAAAGGTACTCGCCCGGCGTTACAGTCGCTCGCGATAGTCGCTGTGCTGCTTTTCCCTGCGCTGCTCTGGCCGGCTCCGGATGCCTGGCTCGTTCCCGTGGCGGTTGTTCTCGGGGTGGTCGGTTTGGATCTGGTTTGGTCATGGACTTTGGAGCTGCCAGAGTTGCAGCGCCATGTAGCACCCAATATCCCCGTGAATCGGGAATCAACAGTGCGCATCAGTGTAAGCAACCGAACATCACGCCCGCTACGTTTCGAGGTTCACGACGAAGCGCCCAACGATTGTAATGTGGTTGGGATGCCGCGGACGTTGAGACTGGCAGCGGGTGAAAGTGTGGAGCTTACGTACTCTTTAACGGCGACACGCCGCGGCGACGCTCGGTTTGGTCATGTTATCTGCCTGTTACGTTCGCCACTTGGGTTTTGGCAACGCAGAGTTTCTCTGGGTGAGCCGCGCAGTGTGCGTGTGTATCCAGATCTTGCGGTCATCTCCAACTACCTGGAATTAGTGAGTGACCAACACAGCATCCGGATGGGTATCAAACTAATCCAGCGCCGCGGCGAAGGGTTGGAATTCCAGCAGCTGCGCGAATACCGCGATGGCGACACAATACGGCAGATCGATTGGAAAGCCACGGCCCGGCGCCAAACGTTGATCTCTCGTGAATATCAGGAGGAGAGCGATCAACGGGTTTTGTTCCTGATCGACAGCGGCCGACGGATGAGAACGAGGGATGGGGTTTTGAGCCACTTCGATCATGCGTTGAACGGTATGTTATTGCTCGCATACGTAGCGCTGCGCCAGGGCGATTCGGTGGCCTTGAAGCTTTTTGGGTCCGAACGCAAATGGGTTCCGGCACAACGTGGTGTCAGCTCAGTGAATATATTGTTGAACGAGGTTTATGACCTGCACACAGGTACAGAAGCTGCGGATTACATCAGTGCAGCAGAGGAGGTGATGGTCAAACAGCGTAAGCGCGCGCTGGTGGTGCTGATGACCAATCTGCGCGAGGAAGACGCCGATTTACTACCGGCACTCAAGCTGTTGAGTCAGCGTCATGTGGTGATACTGGCTAACCTCAGAGAAAGCGTCTTAGATACCACCGCGCAACAGATACCTATGGGCTTTGAGCACTCACTCAGAATCGCAGGTACGTTTCGCCATTTAGCACAAAGGCAACAATACCAAACCCAGTGCCTGCCGCTGGCGCACATCGTGCTGGACTGCACACCGGATGAGTTGCCGGTGCGTGTCGTGAACGCCTATTGGCAAATCAAACGCAGCGGCAAATTGTAGACGACGGTTCAGCCTGTTGTTCAGGAGGAACTGAGTACAACCAGTGATGACCTTGGCGCCTGAGCGTGTTGCCAAGTCTGAAGGCCCCCGTAAAGTAGCAACAAAGGAGACAGCTGCGCCGCCCAACAAACGCCTCTCGGCGTCCCCTGGGGAGGGATTTTTCAGGGTAGCGCAGCCGTCATAAAGCGATCTAGGGGACCTGCGACTGCGCCCACGCTATGCATGCGAGCCAGGTAGGCCCGCCACCAATAGCCAATCTGGCACCGTCGTTTTCGGCATAACACACCCTTGCCAGCTGATTCGCTTGTTTGGTTACTGTTCGGGAGGACTCGGTGATCGTGCAGGCATTCAGCAGTCCGGCTGCGAGAATTGGTACGAACAACATAGCGATTCGAGATTCCATGGTGAGTTCCGCATCAACAACGTTGCCGACACGGTAGTAACCAGACGTCTAAATAGTCCTATAAGACTTCTGAAATTGGTCTGAAGCTTGCCTATAGAAGGGGTAAGAAGGGGTGCAAGAAGGGGTGTGAGAGGGGTATGAGAAGGGGGTGCTAGCGCGAAATTTGCCCGAAGGATCCGCCGACTAACTGCTAGACTAGCCGGTTCAAGCCAGGGGGATCCGCGATGGCCGACAAATACCAAGCAGACGCTGACGGCTTTCGGTTACCGATCAAGGTCGATACGACTTCGAACGGTGAGTTCGTGCCGATACCGCTGACCAAGGTAAACCAAGAAGCCAATCGCTTGGCACTTCGACGAGCGACGGACAATGCCCGCGTGACGGGAGGCAGTCGTCGTGGATTTCTGCGCTCGAGCTGCGGTGCCGCCACTACCCTGCTCGCAATGAATCAAGTCAACGCAGCCGCTGGCAAGCTCGGCGGCTACTTCCAGCTACCCAAGGATGCTGCATTCGACATCGAGCTTGCCGATGCCCACATCGAAGGCGATGAGTTCATCTTCGACGTTCAAGGTCACTATGTTGATCCCAATGGTGCCTGGCTGGAACAGGTCCCCGAGTTCGCGCGACCGTTCTCGTTCGCACCCAAGGCGGAATGCGATCTAAAATCCGACGATAATCCTCACGCGTACCTCGATTGTCTTGGTCCCGAAGAATTCATCAAAGACGTCTTCCTCGATTCCGATACGGACATCATGGTGCTGTCGTTCGTGCCTTCGACGGCAGATTCGGAACCGGTGACGATCGAAGCGGCCGATGCCACGCGACGCATCGTCGAGGAGATGGAAGGCACTCACCGTCTGATGCTGCACGGACGGGTCAATCCCAACCAGCCCAAAGACCTCGACAGCATGGACGCGCTAGCCGAGCAATGGGGTATTTCTGCCTGGAAGACCTATACGCAGTTCGGTCCCGAGGGCAAAGGCTACTACCTCAGTGACGATATCGGGTTAGAGTTCATCGAGAAAGCTCGTTCTCTTGGCATCAAAGTCATCTGCGTCCATAAAGGATTGCCGCTTAGCCGCAACTCCTACGAACACAGCCAATGTCGAGATATCGGCATCGTCGCGAAGCAATACCCGGACGTGTCCTTCATCGTCTACCACTCAGGTTATGTCGCAGGCAAACCCGAATTGCCCTACGAACACGATGCTGCCCGTGACGGGATCGATACGTTGGTCAAATCGTTACTCGACAACGAGATCGAACCGAACAGCAACGTTTACGCCGAACTCGGTAGCACTTGGCGATTCTTGATGCGTGAACCCGACGATGCCGCGCACGCGATCGGTAAAATGCTGAAGTATTGTGGCTCCGACAACGTGCTCTGGGGCACCGACTCGATCTGGTACGGTTCGCCACAGGATCAAATCCAAGCGTTTCGTAATTTTCAGATTGCAGAAGCATTGCAGGATGCACACGGCTACCCGGCATCACCGCCGAACTGCGCCGCAAGGTATTTGGTTTGAACGCAGCCCTCCCCTACAATATCGGCGTTGACGAACTACAACTTCGTGCGGGAACGGATCGGATCGAGCGTCTACGAGCCAACTATCGGAACAATCCGAATCCGCACTTCACGACATACGGACCCAAGACTCGACGAGAGTTTTTCAATCTGCTGCGACGCCAGGGAGGACAGCCGGCTTAGGCCCGCGTGCGGATACTGTAGCGCGAATTACATATACATTAGCAGTGGCTTCTTCCCGCCGTAGATTACCGCGGTGACTTTCCGCGGAAAGTGAGTGAGGAGGTGATGAGATAAGGAGCAATGGGTTCGATGATTTCGTTCGTTTGCTCATCCTCTGTTTCTTGGTTGTGGTTACCCGTATTGGCATACGACATGCCGATCTCTACTGGTCTACCATCGGGTCTGGCGAAGTAACGACTGCCATCGCGCCTTGTCGCAACGGTGAAGCCTCCTTCATGCACCAGATGGTGGTGGTGGCTGCACAACAGGATCAGGTTATCGAGGGAGGTTTCACCTCGACACGCTTGCGGCGGATGAGATCCGTCTTCAATGTGCCGATGTTTCTCCAACGGCAGCTGGCGACAAGCACAGGGCGACCACTATGCAGAGCGGGGGAAGGATCGTGTTCATGTGATAGCACCGCCCGATCCTCTCGCCTTCGAGGAGCACCCATGCTGTTGGCCGCCGCAGGGTGGGGTCATCCTTAACAGAT